>CAYHQU010000018.1:0-12379 GCA_964358955.1 uncultured Gammaproteobacteria bacterium
CAGACGACAATTCGCCGGATAGTTGCAAACTTCGGATGGCCAATCGCGACATCTTCAGCCGGACCAACGCAGTCCGGATGATGCTCTCGCCATTGCGGTTTAAAATCGGGGAAAAAACGAAGCGCTTCAGACAATGCAATTACTTTTTGCATTTTTCCGCCCTCCCTAAAAGTGCCAAAAGATACAAAAGGAACGATAATTTATCCTATCATAGTTTATATCAAAATGTCAATATTAATAATTTATTTTTTAATCTTATGAAACTTTTAGTGATTACCAGAAAAATTGACCGCGATGATCCGCAAGCCGGATTCGCTTATGGCTGGGTGAAAAAAATCGCTGAAAATCTAAGAGCAGAAAACGGTGAACTGTCTGTTATTTGTTTAGAAAAAGGCGACATTACCGCCTTGCCGGAAAACTTAGAGATTTTTTCTTTAGGCAAAGAAAAGGGCGCTGGTCGTCTCTTGCGATATTTTAATTTTATAAAATTGGCTTTAAAATTAGTGCCAAAATGCGATGGCATCTTCTGCCACATGAATCCAGAATACACAATTGCCATTGCCCCGTTTGCAAAAATATTTCACAAAAGAATTGTGAGCTGGTACACGCACACGAAAATAAATCCAAAGATGAAAAAAATGACTGCACTTGCCAACGCCGTCTTCAGCGCGACTGAAAAAACTTTTCCCTTAAAATCCGCTAAAGTTATTTTAACCGGCAACAGTATTGACGTTGACTTTTTTAAACCAACCCTTAATCCCGGCTCGGTTGAAGACAGCGGCCGAAATCTTATTTTTAAAATTTTAAACATCGGTAAAGTCCTGCCTAATAAAAATTACGAAACATTAATTGATGCCGCTGACATTCTAATAAATAAACAAAAAAATGAAAATTTAAAATTCATCATCATTAACGGCGCCTCGGCCGAAAATAATAACTATGTCGGAAATATAAAAAATATTATTGACGAACGTAAGCTAAAAAACAATTTTGAAATCATTGATAAAATTTCTAATTTTGAAACTATAAAATATTATCAAGACGCTGATCTATTTGTTAATTTATCTACAGCCGAAAGTATTAATAAGACCATCTTAGAAGCTATGGCCTGTGGGGCGATTGTATTGACATCCAACCAAAGTTTTAAGCAAATACTTTCCAATGATTTAATTTTTAATGTTAACGATCCCGCGGATTTGGCGGCTAAAATTACCGCTGTAAAAAATATGACTGTTGAAAAACGCCGCGAGACAACCGACAAGCTTAGAGAAGAAATTATCAAAAATCATAATTTAGAAAATGTTGTTAAAAAAATTATTAGCTGGTTTAAAAATAAATAATCCTTATACTATGATAATATGGATTATCATAGTATAAGAAATTTGTATGGCCGTCTGTTACTTTGGAATCTACAACCCAAATCATACCCGAAACCGCAACCTAATTGATGGTCTGCGCCAAAATGGCGTGGAAGTTTTAGAATGCAACACCCGCGAGAAATCTGCCAAAAAATATTTCCAGCTGATAAAAATGCATCGTGCCGTAAAACAAAAATACGAAGTGATGATCGTTGGTTTTCCCGGTCACCCAATTATGCCGCTGGCTTGGCTGTTAGCGCGGCTTAATCGCAAAAAAATTATTTTTGATGCGTTTATTTCGCTGTATGATTCATTAGTGCTGGACCAAAAAAAATATTCGCCTAAAAGCTGGCAGGCAAAAAAATACTGGTTAATTGATTGGCTGTCGTTAAAGCTGGCCGACATTGTTTTAATGGAAGCCCAAGCTTATATTGATTATTTAGTGGCCACTTTTAGGGTGCCAGCTCAAAAATGCAGGCGAATTTTTGTCGGCTCTGATGATAAAATTTTATATCCGCGCCCAAAACCAAAAGTGGGAAAAGAATTTCTCGTGCATTTCCACGGCACCTATCTCCCAATCCAAGGTATTCCCTATATAATTGAAGCCGCAAAAATCCTAAAAGATGCAAGTATAAATTTTAATATTATTGGCAAGCTAAAAGATTATCAGCCCGAAATTGCTAAAGCGCAAAAGTGGAAGTTGCAAAACGTTAATTTTATTGATTTTGTGCCTTACGCACAACTGGCCGACCTAATGGCTGAAGCTGATATTTGTCTTGGTATGTTTGGCGACGCGCCAAAAGCAAAGCGCTGCGGCGCTTTCAAAATTGTGGAAGCGATGGCAATGAAAAAAGCGCTTATTACCGCCGATCTGCCGGCTACTCGGGAGTTATTGACAAATCAACAAAACGCGCTATTATGTAAGATTGCTGATGCTAAAGATTTAGCTGACAAAATTTTGGAGTTAAAAAATGATCCCAGTTTGCGAAATAGAATTGCTGAAAATGGCTACAAAACATTTAAGGCAAAGTTGACCCCCAAGGTGTTGGGCGTGGAGTTAAAAAATATAATTTCCCGAATGGACTTCAAATAAATCGAATGATACTCGAATACTGTATTCGGGCACCATTCGATTTATTAGAGTATAATTAGAGAAAAGTTATGAGCGTAATACCAATGTTTTGGCCATATGTGCCGCAAAATGCCATTGACGAAGTCGTCAAAGTTTTACAAAGTCGCTGGATTGGCCAGGGGCCTCGGGTTGATGCTGTTGAAAAAAAATTTTGCGAAAAATTTAATATTCCATATTCAGTGACGGTTAACTCCGGCACTTCGGCTTTGCATTTAGCGTTGATTTTAGCTGGTGTGCGTGATGGCGATGAAGTAATTACCACGCCCATGACTTGTGTTTCAAGCAAAACGCCTATTTTACTATCCAATGGAAAAACGGAGCAAATTGGCAAAATAGTTAGAGCAAAAAAAAAGTTAAAAATTATTTCTTATAATACAAAATTAAAAAAGTTTGAAGAAAAAGAAATTATTAATTGGTATCGAACCCCACTTGGGCATAGAGCCTGGTATCGACTTCACTATCAAAATGCACCAAACTCACGAGGTGAGAATAATAAAAAGGGGGTTTGGTTGACAAATGACCATCCAGTTTTGACTAAACGTGGTTATGTAAAAGTAGATAATTTAAATAAAAAAGATGATTTAGTGGCAACTAACCAAATAATGCTAAATAAAAAACAAACGGAGCTCGTTACAGGCTCCTTACTAGGTGACAGTTTTTTGCAGAGATCAAGTAGAATTACAGGCAGTAGATATCGCTACTATCTTGCGCATGAAAATAGTCAAATAGAATGGTTGAAACTAAAAATAAAATCATTGAGAGGATTTAAATTTTACCTTGAACCAAGAGGAGCATATAAGCAAAGCAAAGCGGCGACTGCCGCTCGAACATCTTATTGTTATCAGTATGAATTATTGGCAAAAAAGTATTATAACAAAGGAAAAAAGGTTGTTCCAAAAGACATTAAATTAACCCCGTTATCTTTGGTTACTTGGTATTTAGATGATGGCACTTTAAATGGTAATGGCGCAATGTTTTGTTGCGAAAGCTTTAGCCTTAAAGAAATGAAATTTTTATGCCGAGAATTAAAAAGATTGGGTATCGAAGCTGTTATTAATAAATATCACCAAGGATCAATATATAGAATTTATGTTGGGAATAGCAGGGATCATTCCGCCGATAAATTATTTAAAATGATTGCCGAGTATGTTCCACCGTCGATGAAATATAAAATACCCAAAAAATTTAGAGATATTAAATTTGATAAAAAATTATGGAATTTAGGAAGGGCTGAAATTTTATACGATAAGCCCGTTATTAACAAAGGCAATCCTCACCCCGAAGAACACCAAAATTTTTCTTATTGCATTGACGTGAAAGATAATCATAATTTTATTTCTGGCGATTTAATATTACATAATTGCACCGCAACCAATATCCCAATTTTATATTGCGGCGGCCGGGCTGTTTTTGCTGATATTAAAAAGCACTCCATGAACATTGACCCAAAAAGTATTGCCGAAAAAATCACGCCGAAAACTAAAGCCATTATGGTTGTCCATTGGGCTGGCTATCCTTGCGACATGGCTGAAATTCACGACATTGCCAAAGCGCATAATCTGTCCGTCATTGAAGACGCGGCCCACGCTCTCGGCGCAAAATACAAAAATCAATACATCGGCGCCCTCTCTGATTTTACCTGTTTTTCTTTTCAAGCCATCAAACAAATTACGACCGTTGACGGCGGTATGTTAACCGTGCAAAAAGAAAATGATTATAAGCGCGCAAAAATTTTGCGCTGGTACGGTATTGACCGCGAGTTTAAAGGTGACATTTATTGGAAATACCAAATTACTGAACCCGGCTATAAATATCATATGAACGATATGACAGCGGCGATGTTAGATGTGCAGCTAGATTTATTAGAACCCGCCTTAGCCCGCCGCCGAGAAATTGTCCTCCGCTATTTAGCTGAACTGAAAAATATTTCTGGCCTAACTTTGCTGGAGCGAAAACCGGATCGTGAAAGTGGAAATTGGCTGTTCACAATTCAAGTTGAAAAACGCGACGACTTTCAAAAAAAATTAGCGGAAGCCGAAATTGAATCGCACATGGTTCATGTCCGAAACGACATCTGCCCGATTTTTGGCGGAGTTCGGCAAAACCTGCCGGTTATGAATGAAGTGGAAAACAAATATATTTCAATTCCCTTGCATAATCATCTTACTGATGATGATGTTGAAAAAGTGATAAGGGTGATAAAAGAGGGATGGTAGTTTGTTAGTTTTTTAATTTTTAATTTTTAATTTATAATTTTCAATTAATGAAAGCTTTGCTTTCATCCCGCGAAGCGGGATGGTTGCTAAAGCAACCAAGTTTTCAATTTTTAAGACAATCATTTCTCGTGTTTGAGAATTGTATCATTGTCATGCCAAAGGCAGATCAGCCTCTGGCTGAAAAATTAACTGAAAATTGAAAATTGTGAATTGAAAATTTAAATGAATTTTAATGATTAATTTTTAAATGTTTTCATGAAATTTGATAAACCTACAGATATCGCCCTCATCCTCCCTCCTCATCGCCTTAAAGACATCCGTTACTCTCTGGGCTTGCTTTATATCGCCGGTTATCTGCGGGATCATGGATATGATAATGTGATTTTAGAAAATAGATTTTTTGGTCCTGATTATGAATATCGTGGGCGCGATCAGACGCGCGAAGATATTATCAATAAACTGGTTGAAATAAAACCAAAAATAATTGGCTTTACTTCGTCAACAATTGAAATTTATGAAGTTGTTGCCATGAACCGTAAATTAAAAAGTGAATTTAATTTTATATCAATAATCGGCGGCCCGCACGCCACCGCCCTGCCAAAAGAAATGATTAATCTCGGTTTTAATTTTATTGTCATTGGCGAAGGCGAGGCAACCGCGTTGGAGCTAGTGCGAGAATTGCAAAACGAAAATCCGGACTTTTCTAAAATCAAAGGGATTGCCTACCGCAACAGCGCCGGCGAAATTATTGTCAACGAATCCCGACCGTTAATGGACATTGCCAATCTCTCTCTGCCTGCTTACGATAAAATAAAAATGGAGAAATACACTAAAATGTCCGATGAAGTTATCCGCGGCGTCCCAATCAAAGCCGCCGTCGTTATGGCCTCGCGCGGCTGTCCTTATGTCTGCACTTTTTGCGCCTGCAACCGCGTTTACGGTCACCGGGTTAGATATCGAAGTATGATCAATATCAAGCAGGAGATTCAACATCTGCGCGATAAATACAACGTTGAAGGCATCTGGTTTGCCGACGACACCATGACCATTTCTAAAGAGCACATCAAAAATATTTGTGCTATAATGAAAGAGTTGAAGATGTTTTGGGGCGCGCAGGCGCGGGTTGATTTGGCCGATGAGAAAATTATTAAATTAATGAAAGACAGCGGCTGTCTACAGCTGGACTTTGGCGTTGAGTCCGGCTCCCAGCGCATTCTTGATGAAATTGTCAATAAAAAAGTTAAGCTTGAGCAGACAAAAACTACCTTCGCTTTATGTAAAAAATACGGCATTCGCACCCACGCTTCTTTTATGCTTGGCCTGCCGACTGAAACCGATAGCGAAGCGGCCGAAACTCTAAAATTTGCTCAAAAGCTGAAACCAAACTGGTATGCTTTTGGAATTTTTACGCCCCTGCCCGGCACCGAGCTTTATGAAAAATATTACGCCCCCGGCGAAATTACTCATGACAATTATAAAGAAGTAACCTTTCATAAACCAAGCAAAAAATTTGATAAATCAAAAATTACCGATTTAGCCGCCCTGCATGCAAAATGGCGCCAGATTCTTTGGGAGGGAATAAAATGGCGCGAGATTTTCCATCCGCTGCTTTTTATTAAATTGCTAGTGGTGCTGCCGAACAAGGTGGAGCGGCTGAGATATTACGGGTTTAAATTTAGGCGGCTGGGGAAATATGTTTGGAATAAGATAGGATTGAAGTTTTCTTTAAAGTAATTAAATATTGTTCGATTGTTTCATTGTTCGATTGCTGTCCGGTAATATTAAATATTTAACAATGGAACAATAGGTTCAAATATGAAAAAATTTATTAAAAATAATTGGTTGATTTTGTTAATTTTAGTGGTGGCATTTATCCTGCGCCTCTGGGCGTTAAACTACGGCCTGCCTAATTTTTTTATCGGCGACGAACAGTCAATCGCTTATGGCGCTTACAAAATGGTTGAGTTAAAAACTTTAATTCCGGCGTTAAATCCGTCCGCTTTCCGTCCGATGTATTATCCGCCGCTGCTATCTTATATTTATTTAATATTTTTAGCGCCGGTGCTTGGTCTAAAATATTTAGTCGGCGGTTTTGTCGGCATGGCCGATTTTAAAAATTATTTAATTTTAAACCCGACCATAACTTGGCTTACTATCCGGCTTATATCGGTTTTATTTGGCGCGGCAACTATTTTTATAACCTATCTTGCCGGAAAAAAATTATTTGGAAAAATCGCCGGACTTTACGCCGCCGCTTTTTTGGCGTTAAGTTTGCTTCATCTTCAGCTCTCGCATTTCGCCCGCCATTGGGTGCCAGCGACTTTTTTTGTCGCTTTAATTATTTATCTGTCAATCTGTATATTTTTTGAGCCAAAAAAAATTTATTATGTCTTAGTCGGCATTATCGCCGGCCTTGGCTTTGGTGTCAGTTATATCACCTGCGTCACTTTAGTTGTTTTTGGGCTGGCGCACCTGTTGGCTGCTGGAAATTTTTGGCCGCCTAAAAATTTATTAAAAAAAATTGCCGATAAAAATTTTTGGCTTACAATTTTAATTTTTTTGGCGCTGGCAATAATTTTTATTTTGCTTCATCCCCAAGAGTTTACCCGAATTTTATTTGGCGAAGATTCGGGCGCCGGCGCCGGCAAATCCATCGGCGGTCTGTTCGCTGAATTTTGGTATCATTTTAAAAATTTGATAAATTTTGAACCTCTGCTTTTGGCCGCCGCGATTTTTGGCAGTTTTATTTTATTTTTAAAATCCAAAAAAAAGCTGCTTTTACTTTTGTCTTTGCCAATAACTTATATCATTGCTTTATATTTATTTTTCCATAGCGAAGTCCGCTACATTATTTTAGTTTTGCCCGCGTTAGTTTTGCCGTCCGGTTTTGCCGCCGCCTATCTTCAGTCGCGTCTTAAATTTAAATTTGCGCCCTTGCTGATAATTTTATTTTTTTTCAGTTATCCATTCGCGCTTGCCGGCCGCTATGATTATTTGCTGTCAAAAAAAGACAACCGCATCTTAGCCCCTGCCTGGATTGCCAATAATATTGAACCATCAGTGCGAATCGCCACCAAATTTGAAGACATCCAGCTTACCCCGACCAAACAGGCAATTTTAGACCAACGCGCCTACGACCATCAAAGCTTGCGCCAAAAAGATTATGCCCTGCTGAAAATTACTGAAGACAGCTACCCCGCCCCGGCCTACAAAGTCCTGCCGCTTTATTTTATTGAGGAAAAGGTCCCGCCGATTATTCTTGATAATTTGTATCGTTATAATTATAAATATTACGCGGTTGAATTTTGGAGTCCGGCGCAGTTGTCTGATATTGATAAAAAAATTATTAATTCCGGAACATTAATCAAAGAATTTTCTAATCAAATTAACGGCCAATATATTTTAGACATTAATGGCAATTACTATCAGCCGGTATTTTGGCTTTTTAAAATCAAACAGCTTGGCCCTTCTATTCAAATTTATCAATTATGAAGCAAAAACACCTCCAATATTTATGCTGCCCCGACTGCCAATCTGATTTTCAGTTAGAGGTGGCCAAACAAGATGGTGTCGAGGTTGTAAGTGGCCAACTAAAATGCGCTCATTGCAATCAATCTTATGAAATTAAGTGCGGCGTCCCGCGGATTTTAGCTGACAAAATTGAAAGTGATAAATTAAAATCAGCTGAAAATTTTAGCTATGAATGGAAAACATTTAGTGAGTTGTCCGACAAATATCGGGAGCAGTTTTTAGACTGGCTGGCGCCGGTGCCAGCTGATTTTTTTAAAGATAAAGTCGTCTTGGACTGCGGCTGCGGCAAAGGCCGCCATACCCACTGGTCGGCAAAATTTGGCGCCCGCGATGTCATTGGTATTGATTTAGGCACAACCGTAGAAGTGGCTTATAAAAATACCCGCGAATTTGATAATGTCAGTGTTATTCAGTGCGACATTTATAAAATGCCTTTAAAACCGGCCTTTGATTTTTCCTATTCAATCGGCGTGCTCCATCATCTGCCCAACCCAGCCGCCGGCTTTGGTGCGATGTGCGCCCAACTAAAACCCGGCGGTCGCGTCTCGGCTTGGGTTTATGGCCGCGAAGGCAACGGCTGGATTGTCTATCTGCTAAATCCAGTGAGAAAACTGATAACCTCCCGTCTGCCGCTTGCTATTACAAAAGTAATTGCTTTTTGTCTGACTTGTATCCTTCAGCCCGCGCTGAAAATTATTTATAAACCCATTAACGAGATGCATTTTTTAAAATCACTCCGCCGTCTGCTTTTCTATAATGATTATCTTTATTACATTTCAAAATTTAATTTTAAAGAAAATTATTCAATTGTTTTTGATCATCTGCTTGCCCCCACTGCTTTTTATATCAAGCGTGATGATTTCGCCAGCTGGTTTACTAATAATAATTTGCAAGACGTGAAAATTGAGTGGCACAACAAAAATTCGTGGCGCGGCACAGCCACTGTCTCCCGAATGGAACGCGAATAAATCGAATGACACTCAAATACAGTATTCGAGTACTATTCGTTTCATTCGAGTGCAATTAGAGAAAAAATATGAAAATACTTTACATCGCCAACATCCGCATCCCAACTGAAAAAGCGCATGGTTTTCAAATTATGAAAACTGGCGAAGAGTTTACTAAACAGGGACAGGTGGTTACTTTACTCGTGGCCAAAAGATTTAATAGTGGAGCGCTGAAAAGACAAAATCCATTTGAATATTATGGAATTAAAAAACAGTTTCCGCTGAAAAAACTTTTTTGCATTGATTTAATTTTTGGCTCTATGTATAAACTCATCGGCCCGTTAGCTTTCTGGCTGCAGTCAGTGACTTTTATAATCTCGCTAAAACTGCATTTGCTGAAAAATAGATATGACCTAATTTACTGCCGCGACGAGCCGGTTTTAGCGGCGCTGTTAAATTACAACAATTTGGTCTACGAAGCCCACAAGGCCCCGGGCGCAAAATATAAATTAATGCTTTCGCGAGTGCAAAAAATAATTTGCATAACCAACATTATCAAAAAAGAAATTATAAAGCAGGGGATTGCCTCCGAAAAAATTTTGGTTGCCCCCGACGCCGTTGACCTCGCTGAATTTTCTGTGAAACAAAGCCAGCGGCAATGCCGCGCCGAGCTAAAACTGCCAGTAGAAAAAAAATTAGCAATCTATACCGGCCATCTTTTTGCCTGGAAAGGCGTCTATACTTTAGCTGACGCCGCCGCCCTGCTGCCAGAAAATTTTTTAGTAATTTTTGTCGGCGGCGCCCCATACGATGTTAATGAGCTAAAAAATTATATCAAAGTAAATAATATTAAAAATACCAAACTAATTGGTCATGTTAAAAGAAAATACATCCCGCCATATTTAGCCGCCGCCGATATTGCCGTTTTACCGAATTCCGCCAAATCAAAAATTTCCAAATTTTATACCTCGCCGCTGAAAATGTTTGAATATCTCGCCGCCCGCCGCCCGGTTGTCGCCTCCGACCTGCCCTCAATTCGCGAGGTGCTTGATGAATCCTGCGCCGTTTTAGTCCCGTCCGACGACCCCAAAATTTTAGCTGAAGCAATTATTAAAGCCGCTACCGCTGACAACAAAAAAATCATCAATGCCGCTTATCAAAAAGTGAAAAATTATACTTGGGAAAAACGGACGGAAAAAATCTTAAAATTTATTTCCAAGTGATTTTCATTTTTAATTTGTGATTTTAATTACCTCTAGCGTAAATTTAGCCGTCATACGACGGCTAAATTTACAAATTACTTTTTGCTGATTATAAAAAAAGACCAGTCTCTAAGGACTGGTCGTTGGGTTTATTCTGGCGCAACGCAATGTGTTTACATCCGGCCTAAAATCGCGCCGGTTTTCTCGTCAAGCTTAAAGCGCGTTCCACAGCCGGTGCATCTGACTTTTTTGCTTTCCCCCTGTCGGACAACAAGCGGCTGGCGGCAGTTTGGGCAGGGGACGGTTTTTGATGGCGCGATTTTTTTGCTGTAATTTTTTTCGCTCTCTCTTTTTGCGGAAGCCTTTCTGGCGGTAATTTCCTCCTTTGTTTTATCCGCTATCACTGCTTCGGCTAGTCCGCTTACTAACCAGTGTATCTCTTTATCTAGAAAGATTTCATCAATCCGCATCAGCATATAAGTCGGAGAACATCGCCCGGTGTCAAAAATAACGTACAGATGTTGCAGATCTGCCAGTAACTCATCCTTACTGATCGTGCCGTTCCTAACAAGCTTACAAACCGCATCACAAAGCCGTAACCACTTTTGCGCCGTTTCTTCTGGGCCACATTCATATCCAGCTTGAATGTGCAGACAACAAGAATTTCTACCCTCAAATAGCATAGTTTGAAAAAGGCCTATATACATTTCTTTTTTCTCGGCTGTAAGTTGAGGCACTTTGCACCGTCCCTTCTTTTCAAAACCCAAAATTAAAAGAGCAATACATTATCAGATATTAGCATAAAACAAACCCCTCGTCAAGTATTGATTTTTATGTTATATTATGTCATTATAATTACAGAGACAAATGGCCGCAAATTATCACACCAATTGGCGCAAACCGGCCAATTACTACTAATTGCCGCAACATCATTAATTTGTTTAAATACGTGAAAATTTGTGATTTGTGTTAATCTGTAATTTAATTTGTGTTTATTAATCATATTTATACATGCAAAAACCCGAAATCTCCGTGGTCATTCCGGTCTTTAATGAAGCCGAAAGTCTAAAACCACTGGCGGAAAAATTACAGAATGAATTATTAAAACTTCAAAAATCTTACGAAGTGATTTTTGTTGATGATGGTTCTGCTGATGACAGTTTGGCAGTGCTGGCAGAAATTGCGGCGAGCAGGCCGGAATATAAAGTAATCAGTTTTAAACGCAACTTTGGCCAAACCGCGGCGATTGCGGCGGGAGTGGAGGCGTCATCCGGTGAAATTATTATCCCAATGGACGCCGACTTAGAAAATGATCCCGCAGACATCGCCCGTCTGCTGGAAAAGCTTGCCGAAGGCTACGACATTGTGTCTGGCTGGCGGCAAAATCGCTGGGCCGAAAAAAAATTTACCCGAAAAATTCCAACCGTCATCGCCAACTGGCTTATTGCCAAAGTCAGCGGCGTAAAACTGCACGATACTGGCTGCACCTTAAAGGCCTATCGCGCCGACGTCATTAAGCAGGTAAAACTTTACGGCGAAATGCATCGCTTTATTCCGGCGCTGGCTTCTTGGTACGGCGCCAAAATTACTGAAATTCAAGTTACCTACTCGCCGCGCCAATTTGGTCAATCAAAATACGGACTCGGCCGCGTCTTTCGCGTCTTGTTAGATTTGCTCGTGCTTAAATTTTTAAACGACTACTCATTAAAGCCGATTTATTTTTTTGGCAAAATCGGTTTTGCCTCTTTTGGGTTGGGCGTGCTGACTTTTATTTGGGCAACTTACTATAAAGTGACTGGCCAAAAAGATTATATTCAGACACCCCTGCCAGTGGTGATGGTTTTATTTATTGCCGTTGGGGTGATTTTAGTGCTGATTGGCCTGCTTGCCGAAATGATCATGCGCCTTTATCATCAATCAAGCGACCAGAAAATTTACACGATAAAAAAGAAAATAAATTTTGATAAATAATATAAATTTTTAATTTGTCATC
>CAYHQU010000019.1:0-4062 GCA_964358955.1 uncultured Gammaproteobacteria bacterium
ATGATTACCGGAAATCCGATTTCGGGTACCCGAAATCGGATTTCGCGGCTAATATTATTGAGTTTGATCATTTATTAGCCGATTCCGTGCGAAAACGCTTAATCGCTGACGTGCCTTTGGGAATATTTTTATCCGGCGGCATTGATTCGTCAACGATTGCTTACTATGCCCAAAAAGTCAGCGCTTCGCCGGTTAAAACTTTTTCCATCGCTTTTGCCGATAAAAGTTTTGATGAGTCAGCTCACGCCCAAAAAGTGGCAAAGTGGCTCAAGACCGAGCATTATGAAAAAACCTTAACGCCCAAAGCGCTGCTTGAACTCGTGCCAAAAATAATGGAGCTAACCGACGAGCCGTTTGCCGACGCTTCAATTATTCCGACTTACCTGCTTTCAAAATTTACCCGGCAAAAAGTAACTGTCGCTTTAGGCGGCGACGGCGGCGATGAGTTGCTTTTAGGTTATCCGACTTTTCAGGCCGAAAAGATTTATCAGCTCCTAAAAAAATTCCCGAAAAAATTTAATCAGCTCTTTAGCTGGTCGGCAAAAAAACTGCCAACCTCTTTTAATAATATTTCCTTTGATTTTAAAATTAAAAAATTTGTAGCTGGTTTAGGATACCCGGATTTATACCGTCACCAAGTCTGGCTTGGAACTTTGGCGCCCGGCCAGTCAAAACAATTACTGACCCCTGAAGTGCAAAATAAAATTAACGACGAAAAACTTTTTGAGGATATTGATAAGCTATCAGCAGCGCTTAGCGGCAGAGAACAGCCAAAAGATAATTGGAGTCTGATTAATTATTTATATCTAAAACAATATCTTCAAGACGATATTTTAGTGAAAGTTGACCGCGCCTCCATGTTTGCTTCGTTAGAAGTGCGGGCGCCTCTGCTGGACTATCGCCTAATTGATTTTATAACCGCCTTGCCGCTAAATTATAAATTGCGCGGCTTTACCACCAAATATTTGCTGAAAAAATTAATGGCTGGCAAGCTGCCGCCAGAAATTATCCGCCGGCCGAAAAAAGGTTTTGGTATTCCGCTGGCAAAGTGGATTAATAGTGACTTGCGCGATTTTACTGCCGACATTTTATCCGAGAAAAAAATTAAAGAGCAGGGGATACTTAACTATAAATTTGTAAGCCAACTGCTCGATGAGCATCGCCGCGGCAAAAAAGACCACCGCAAAATTCTTTGGGCGCTGATGGTCTGGCAGCTGTGGCTGGAAAATAATTAATATTTAAATAAAAAAATGAAAATTTTATTAGTTAATCCCGCTTTTAATTATAATAATAAAAATTTATTATACAGTGAACCTTTATCGCTGGCATATTTGGCTGCCTATCTAGCCAATAATTATGAGATTAAGATCTTGGATGCCGCCGCCGGCGCAATAAAAAAAATAAACGGCGGCTATCACTTTGGATTAATGGCGGAAGAAATTAAAGAGCGAATAAAAAATTTTAATCCCGACCTGGTAGGCATTACTTGTCCTTTTAGTCTAAGAAACCAGCAAGTCGTGGACATCGCTAAATTAGTTAAAAGCGTTAATCCTAAAATAATTGTTGTTATTGGAGGCATTCATCCAACAATATTTCCCAAAGAAACTGTTATGAACGAATCGGTTGACTACGCTATTATCGGCGAAGGCGAGCATAGTTTTTTATCTCTCGTAAAAGAAATAGAATCGGGTAAACCAAATTCAGAATTCAAAGTTGATGGCTGCGCTTATAAAACCGGCGCTGGTGTTTTTTCAACTCCCAAGACTGAATTTATCGCCGATCTAGACTCTTTGCCTCTGCCGGCCCGAGATCTTTTACCGATAGAATTTTACATAAGCAAACCGACAATCATTTATGGCCTAGGCAGGCGCCGCTCCTTAAATATTATTACCAGCAGAAGTTGCCCCAACCATTGCACGTTTTGCAGTATGCGTTTATCGCATGGTTCAAAGTGGCGAGGTCGATCGGCTGAAAATGTTTTTGAGGAAATAAAATTTTTGGTTGATAAATATAACATTGAAGAATTATTTATAATGGATGACAATTTAACCTACGACAAAGACAGAATAATCAAAATCTGCGAGCTTATTCTAAAACATGGAATTAAAATTAAGTGGAATACTCCAAACGGTGTCGCTGCGATAATGCTGGACGAAGAGGTGTTAAAAATTATGAAAAAAGCCGGCTGTATTAATATCTGCATTGGCGTGGAGTCGGGAAATAAAATGGTGAGAAATCAAATAATTAGAAAAGGTCTATCCGATGAGACAATAAGAAACGTTCTGAATATTTGTAAAAAAGTGAAAATGCCGGTTTCTGGTTTTTTTATTTTAGGGATTCCTGGCGAAAATGAAGAAACTTTTAAAGACACATTAGCGATGATAAAAAAATATCCTTTTAGCATGGTTACGACCAGTTTTTTTACCCCCCTTCCCGGCACCGAGATATACGATCAGTGCGTTCAAAATAATTATATAAAAAATGATTATTGGAAAGAAGTTGAAAAATTTAATAGTCCAATCGTTGAAACCCCGGATTTTAGCCAGGCAGACTTGCGAAACTGGGAAAAAAAGCTTTATATTGCTTTTTTTAAATCACATTTTTGGAGTTTATTTTTTAGCGTTATAACATTTAGAAATTCTTTTTTTCGTTTTCAAATGATAAAAAGATTTGTAATAGAAAAAATTATTAATCACAAATCGCAATGCTGACATTTATTAGAGGAACTGGTGACGAATATTCCGCTCACTCGCGATCCCGCCGACGCGGTGCTGCCAAAAATTTACCGAAATATGAAAATTGGCTGCCATTGTTTCTACTCGTCAACAGGCCCTTAAAATAAATGCGCTTTGGAAATCCGATTTTCGGATACCCGAAATCGGATTTCTCTCCGTCAGGGTCTCGCGAAGGGGACTCTGACGCGCCAGCCAATCCGTCCACTCGTCCTCTCCGTCCAACAATTTAACAATTTAACAATAGAACAATTTATTCGTCCTCTCCGTCCAACAATTTGACAATTTATCAATTTAAATAATAAAGATGCCTGCTTTTAGCCATTTTCAATATTTAAAAATAATTTTAAAATAAGCTATTGCTTAATTTTATTCCTGGTGGTATTATAAAAGACCGCGTTTTTTAGATAAAATATTTTTAAATTTGATTATTCTGATAACGGCTATCGGGACAATTATGATTTATTGACAGTGGGGGGATAAATGATTAAAATACAGGTAATGATTATTAACTAAAAAATATATGAAAGCAGTTATTTTATGCGGGGGGAAGGGGACGCGGCTTCGCGAAGAAACCGAGTATAAGCCCAAGCCAATGGTGACTATTGGTAAAATGGCGCTACTTTGGCATATCATGAAAATTTATTCTTATTATGGTATTAATGATTTTATTTTATGCTTGGGTTATAAAGGCGAGATGATTAAAGATTATTTTTTAAATTTTGAAACTTGGTCGAATGATTTTACATTAAAGTTGCGCTGTAAGCCCGACGAAAAAATTATCCATCATAACCAAGAATGCCTTGAGGACTGGAATATTACTTTTGCCGACACCGGTCAAGATTCTATGACCGGCTCGCGAGTGGCGCAGATAAAAAAATATTTAGGCGGCATTGGCGAAGATGAAGATTTTTTTGTGACTTACGGCGACGGCGTCTCCGATATTGATATTAAAAAATTGTATGAATTTCATAAGGAAAAAGGAAGAATTGCTACTTTAACTGGAGTTCATCCCGCTTCCCATTATGGGGTTTTAGAAACCGATGGTGATATTGTAAAAAGTTTTAAAGAAAAACCGCGATTAGACGGAATGGTAAGCGGCGGTTTTTTTGTTTTTAATAAAAAAGTTTTTGATTATCTCTCCGAAGATAAAAATTGTGTTTTAGAAGATGAACCATTAAAAAGGCTGGCAATTAATAATCAGTTAGCGGTTTATCAGCATGGTGGTTTTTGGTATTCCGTTGATACTTATAAACAATACGAAGAGTTAAGTAAAATGTGTGAGGACGGAAATATGCCCTGGAAAGTTTGGGTCTAATAAATCCCAAAT
>CAYHQU010000019.1:4162-12166 GCA_964358955.1 uncultured Gammaproteobacteria bacterium
ATAGACTCTAAATCCTAAACAAATTCCAACCGAAAATTTTCAATTTCTAATTTTTCAATTTTCATTCAATTTCTAATTTTTAATTTTTAAACACGTCGTAATTGAAAATTGGTTTATTGAAAATTGATTGAAAATTAATACTTTAGAATTTAGTGCTTTGAATTTATTCGCTATCTGATGCTTGTTATTTGTGATTTATAAAATTTTTATGAATAATATTTTATGGCAAAATAAAAATGTGCTCGTGACTGGTGGGACCGGGCTGGTTGGCAGTCATATCGTGGAAAAATTATTAGATGCGAAAGCTAATGTTTTTATTCCCTATCGTTCCGTTAATCCTAAATCATACTTTATTACTTCTGAATTTAATAAAAAATGCGTTTTAGCCGTCTGCGACCTAAAAGATTACGAGCGAGTAATGGATGTGATTTCTCGTTATGAAATTGAATATATTTTTCATCTCGCCGCGCAGCCGATTGTGCCGATTGCCCATGTTAATCCTTATGAAACATTACAGACAAATATTACCGGCACTATTAATGTTTTAGAAGCGGCTCGCCATTGTCTAAAGGTAAAAAGCATTGTGGTCGCGTCTTCAGACAAAGCTTATGGTAAATCCGATATTTTACCTTATCGCGAAGACACTCATCATGTCTGTGGTGATCATCCTTATGACGTTTCAAAATCCTGCGCTGACCTGATTGCTAAAATGTATTATAAAACTTACGGACTGCCCGTAACCGTTACCAGGTTTGGCAATATTTACGGCGCCGGCGACCTAAATTTTAACCGTATAATTCCTGGCGCAATAATGGCGGCAATCAAAAATATTCCGCTGCAAATCCGCTCCGATGGCCAAATGGTTCGGGAATATGTTTATGTTAAAGACGTCGCGTCTGGCTATCTTCTTTTGGGCGAAAATATTGATAAAACCAAAGGCGAGGCCTTTAATTTTGGCAGTGGTCAAAATTATAGCGTCATTGGCATTGTTAAAAAAGTCAGTGAAATTTTTGGCCGCCCAATTACAATGAATATTTTAAATGAAACAAAAAACGAAATCCCTGAACAATATTTAAGCTACGATAAAATCAATCATTTGTTAGGTTGGGCGCCTCAATATAAAATTGATGATGCTTTGCGAGAAACAATTTTTTGGTATCAAAAAACATTTTATGAATTTGATAAATAGCTGAATGTAAAATTAATAGCTTATTATTTTAAAAATAGAAAAAAATTTATTTACAAATAAAACTAAGAAAAAAATTCTGAATTATCTGAATAAAATATGGAAAATGAATCCGAAATAAAATATCTTCAAGATAAAGCCAAGGAAATTCGACGGCTGGTTTTACGGATGGTGACTAAAGCCGAGGCGTCTCATATCGGCAGCGCGTTTTCTATTGTTGATATCTTAGTCGCGCTTTATCATCGCGTTTTACGGATTAACCCCGATAATTATAAAGATAAACAAAGGGATAAATTTATTTTAAGCAAGGGACACGCTTGCGCGGCGCTTTACGCTGTTTTGGCTCAGCGCAATTTTTTTGCTGGTAAACTTTTAGATAACTATTGTTTAGACGGCAGTTGTTTGCCCGGCCATGTTACGTTAAATTGCGTGCCGGGAGTTGAGGCCTCAACCGGCTCTTTGGGTCATGGCCTGCCAATAGCGGCGGGATTAGCGCTGGCAGATATTTATGATAAAAATAATTTTAAGACCTATGTATTGCTAGGCGATGGCGAATGTAATGAGGGTGCGGTCTGGGAAGCGGCGATGTTTGCCGCTAAATACAAATTAGATAATTTAGCGGTGATCGTTGATTTTAATGGCTGGCAGGCTTTTGGCAGAACAGCCGAGGTGACCGGACTTTTACCCCTGAAAGAAAAGTGGGAGAGCTTTGGTTTTGCAGTCGCCGAAGTTAATGGTCATAATTTTGACGAGTTAAAAAATGTTTTTAGTAAAATTCCCCTGGAGGCAGGCAAGCCGAGCGTAGTTATTGCTCACACTATTAAAGGCAAGGGAGTGTCATTTATGGAGGATAAGTTGGAGTGGCATTATAAATCGCCTAACGAGGAAGAATATAGACAGGCGATGAAGGAACTCTCATGATATGATAATTTTGTGTAGTTTCGTGTGTGGTTTCGATTAGTTTAGTGATATAATCCATGTCAAACGCGAAACCACGCGAAACAATACGCGAAACTACGCTAAAAGTGTAGCTAAAGAAATTTACATGCGCACGACTTTTATAAAAAATCTAACTAAAATCGCCGCCGAAAATAAAAATATTTTTTTGTTAACCGGCGACCTTGGCTTTTCTGTACTGGAAGAATTTGCGGCCAAATTCCCCGAACGGTTTTTTAATGTCGGCGTGGCCGAACAAGCGGCAGTCGGTATTGCTGCTGGTTTAGCTTTAGCGGGTAAACAGCCGTTTTTCTATTCAATTATTCCCTTTGTGACAATGCGGCCGTTTGAACAGATTCGCAATGATATTTGTTATCAAAATTTGAATGTTAAATTAGTGGGGGTGGGGGCCGGCCTGTCTTATGGTAAATATGGGCCCACCCACCATGCAGTTACCGATATTGCTGTAATGCGCGCTTTGCCAAATATGATAGTTATTGCTCCGGGCGATCCCATAGAAATTAAGCTCGCGCTTAAAAAAATAATTGAACATCCCGGTCCGGTCTATCTAAGAATTGGCAAAAAAGGCGAGCCGATTATTCATAAGCAAGAGTTTGATTTTCAAATCGGCAAAGGTATAATTTTGAGTGACGGTAGCGACATTACAATTTTTGCAACCGGTAATATGTTGGAGACGGCCAAAAATGTTGCTGACAAATTAAACGAGCAGGGAATTTCTGTACGTCTTGTTAGTATGCCGACTATAAAACCAATTGACAGCGAACTAATAGTTGAAAGCGCAAACTGTACAAAAATTTTGTTCAGTCTGGAGGAGCACTCGGTTATTGGCGGTTTTGGTTCGGCGATTGCTGAAGTGCTGGTTGGCTTAGACAAAAGACCGCCATTGAAGATTTTAGGGATTAAAGATAAATTTGTCAAAGAGGTTGGCAGCCAAAACTATCTTCGCGATCTCCACGAGTTATCAGAAAAAAAAGTGACCGCGAGGATTAAGGAAGAATATTCCAAGGTTATTTAAGAATGTAAAATGCAAAAACTTTAAAACAATTACCGAAAAGTACTTATGATCGATTTTGTTTTAATGTTTTAATGTTTTAATGAAAAACCATTATATGCGCTCTGCCAAAAAAATTTCAATAATCACCGCTTGCCATAACGAGCAAGAAAATATTATTGAGCTTTATGAGCGGTTAGTGAGGGTATTATCCTTATTGGCGCCCGATTTTGAAATTATTTATGTTGACAATGCTTCATCCGATAATTCGCGCCAAATTTATCGCGATCTTTGCCAAAAAGACCGGCGCGTTAAAGTAATAATCATGAGTCGTAATTTTAATTCCTCCCAATATAGTTTTTTAGCCGGCTTAAAATACTGTACCGGCGATTGTGCTGTCATAATGGACGGCGATCTGCAGGATCCGCCGGAGGTAATTCCGAAGCTTTTTGAAAAGTGGCAGGAAGGTTACGAAGTTGCCTACGGCGTCCGAGTTAGGCGGCGCGGCAATTTATTCCGTCGTTTTTGCTACAAAGCCTTTTATCGCGTTTTTAAAAAAATGGCTTACGTAAATATTCCCCTTGATGCTGGCGACTTTAGTCTTATTGATAGAATTATTATTGATGAAATAAAAAAATTTGAAGAAAAAGACCTTTATTTACGGGGTATTCGTTCTTATATCGGTTTTAGCCAAATTGGGGTTGATTATATCCGCGATAGTCGTAATAAAGGTAAAGCAGAAACCAGCTTTTTTACCGACTTAAAATGGGCAAAAAATTTAATTGTTAATTTTTCATTTAAGCCCCTTGAATGGATTTCCAAGTTGGCGTTTATAGTTGTCCTAACTTCTCTCGCCGGAATTGCGACCGAACTCGTCTTCTTTTTTACCGTTCAGCGTCCGCCCGGCATGCCAACTATCGTAATGTCAATTCTTTTTTTCGGCGGCGTCCAGCTTCTTTGCCTTTCCGTCATCGGCGAGTATTTAGCTAAAATTTTTCAGGAAGTAAAAAACCGGCCTCGTTATATAATTCAAGAAATTATTAATAACAATCAAGATAACATTAAACAGGATACGTAAATTAATCATAAATTATATATGGAGAAAAAATGCATCATTTGCGGGCATAATGAATTTAATCTCATTTTAAAAATAGACAATTCTTCTTCGTCTGTGGCCAAACTTTTAAAAAGCAACCAACTGCAGCAAGACAAAAAAATCCCGCTAAATTTATTAGAATGTGATAATTGTAAATTATGTCAGCTTGATCCAGATAATTATGTTAATGATGATTTTTATGAAGAGTATCTAATGAATGTTGCTTATTCCGCGCAATCGCAAGCGTATCAAGAATGGTTATCGGCCGATTTCGTTGATTATTTTAATCTAAAAGGAAAAAAAGCGTTTGATATCGGCTGCGGCGATGGCGAGTTCGCGACTTTTCTTAAATACTACGGGCTTGACACGGTTGGCGTTGAGCCGTCAAAATCTTTTTTTGAATTAGCGAAACAAAAAATTAAAGCATTGAATCAATATTTTAATAAAAATACGTCTTTAGAAAAAAGTAAGTATGACGCTTTTGTAAGCAAAGAAGTTTTTGAACACCTAAAAAATCCTAATGAAGTATTGCGGGCGGCTAAATTATTTTTAAAACCCGATGGCGTTGGCCTTATTGCCGTGCCTTCTTTTTTAACAACAATGAAAGATAATCGTTTTTATGATATCTTCCGCGACCATACCGCTTACTATACAAAATATACGCTTCAATATCTTCTAATTAAGAATAATTTTGAAGTTGTTAAAGTGTTTCATAGTCCCAATCAAGAATATTTAATTGCTTATTTTAAAAATAACACCATTAATGACTATAATTTAAAGCTCTTTAAAGAAAATTATGAAAATTATAAACAAAGCGTTTTTAATTTTTTTAAACAAAATCAAGCTAAAAAAATTGTTGCCTGGGGCGCTGGCGGCCGCGGCATTGAATTCCTGTCAATATGCGACATCACCACTGAAAATATAGAATTTGTGATTGATTCAAATCCAAATAAATTTAACCTTTATACTCCCGGCAGTCATATCTTAATAAAAAATCCCGCTGAAGTAAATTTTGATAATATTGATATTATTTTAATCACCGCCGTTTTGTATCAGGATGAAATTATTAAAGATTTAAAAGATAAATATAATTATAAAAACAAAATAGGAACAATTGCTCCTCTCCCGCGCCTAATTGAATAATCAGATGGATATAAATAAACCAATTAAACGCGCTCTTTTTTCCCTTACAGATCAAGCTGGTGTTTTGGATTTTGCCAGGCAATTAATTAGTTTGGGCTGGGAAATTATTGCCACCAAAGAAACAACTTCTTTACTGAAAGAAAATAATATTGAAGCGAAAGATTTTTCTGATTTTTTTAAAATTGACGACTCGTATCCATTCCCGCCAACCCTCCACCCAAAACTTGAAGCCGCCCTGACTGCAAATAGCGAAAATGCGATTGATCTGGTATATATTACGACCTACCCATTAACTTCCGGAAACGATGTTGGCGGCCATACGATTTTAGCCCTCGCCGCCAAGGGGAATAAAATTCCGGTTTCCAAAAAAGAAGATATGCATTATGTAATTCAGTGCTTGCAAAAAAACAACAACTGCTTGCCCGAAGAAATCAAAAATACTTTAGTTAAAAAAACCTACGCCAAAATTGCTAAACATTACCTTCAATTGCAGTATAAATCGGAAAATCTTGACGATCTTGCGGTTATAGTGGGCAAAAAATTAAAGCAGTTATCATGGGGCGAAAACCCATATCAAGTGCCAGCGGATTTATTTAAAACCAGCGGCCAAGACAGCTTAGCATTGCCGAACTTTGAGCAAGTTGCCGGCGGCTCGCCTTGTTATACAAATATTGCTGACTTTGATAGTATTTTAAAAACCATCGGTCTTGCGGCTGAAACTTTTTTTCATCATTACCGCAAACAGCCATTTATTGCAATCGCCGCTAAGCATGGTAATCCTTGCGGGCTGGCAATTGATTGGCGCTTCCCAGAAGTTGCAGTTGAAAAAGCTTTATTTGGTAATCCAGTTGCTATTTTCGGCGGCGAGGTCATAACCAATTTTGAAATCACCGAATTTTTAGCGGAAAAACTTTATCAGAGTGAAAAACTAAAAGAAAAATATGGTCGGCTGACCTGGTGCCTTGACTTAATCGCGGCGCCTAATTTCGCTGACGGCGCAGTGAAAATTTTAAAACAACGAAAAAAAATAAAATTATTTAAAAATAAAAATTTAACCAATCCTCAACTGGAAAAATCAAAGTGGTTTTACCGAATGATGCGCGGCGGATTTTTGCGTCAGCCTCAAGCCAGCTATATTTTAGATTTAAATGAATTAGACCGGAAGCAGCTTAACAGCAATTCAGAAATTTTAGATTCATTAATAATTGCTTTTGCGGCGGCCTGGACTTCAAGCCATGGCGGAAACGAAATCGCGATTGCAAAAGATGGAGCACTTTTAAGCTGCGCCGGCGGCCCATCAACGGTTGAGGCCTGTCAGACCGCAGTTAGCCGAGCAAAACAACATAATCATGACCTAAAAAATTCTATTTTTACCGCTGATTCTTTTTTCCCTTTTACCGATGGCCCCGGTGAGCTGGCAGGCGCTGGCTGCCAGTTCGGCCTGGTTCCGGCCGGCGGCAAGTATTTTGAAAAAATAAAAAATTACTTTGACGAAAAGAACGTAAAAATGATTTATCTGCCGGAAAATATTCGCGGCTTTTGCCGGCATTAGTTTTAGTGAAATTCTGGCGAAGGCGACCCCGCTAAACGGGATCGCCTTCGGGAAGTGTAAATAAATGTATGGATCAAAATTTTTTTAAATATAACAATCCGCAAAACTTAGAAGAACTGCAAAGCCAGAATTTTTTTCTGAATAGATTGGAGCCGGAAAATCTTTGTCCTTTTGCCGCCCATGCCCTCTACCCTTATTATCATAGTTTTTCCCGCGGTAGCTGGTTTCGCTGGATGAAAGATAAAAATTGCGTCTTTGCCCAATGTCCAAATCCGTCCGTGTGCTTAACTTTTAAGATAACCAGAAATAAATTGGGAAATATTGCCGCCGAGGTTGTCGCTAAAAAAGGGGACTGCCGCGCCAATCATTTTGTCGGTCAAATTTTTAGATTAGCCAAGGCCGAAGGTGAACTGCCAAAATATGACTACTGCCGGCTCAACGATTCGTCCAAAACATCAGTGAGCGTGGTAAAACACAGCCGGGCTTGTCGCTACTATAAAAAAATTGGCACAACGGTTGCGCCAAAAAATTATATTCCCGACGGTTTTTGCCAGCCCGCTTATTTTAAGGCCTACCCGGATTCTTTAAGTCTTTTGTATGATGGGTGTAATTTTAAAAAAGAAGGCCGCGAAAATTACACGGAAATCGTTTGCCCCAATGCTGGTAAAAATGTTAAAATTAAAATTAGAACCAAGCGGCACATTTTCGCTCCGTTGATGAATTTAGCCGACAAAATCTTAAGATTAATAAATATGCCTCGCGAAGCTCTTGATAAAAATATTGAATACGATTTAGTTGAAGTAAATGGAAATTGTAAGATAAATCTTAAACCCGGCCAAAAATTTAAATTTAATCTTTACCGCCGAGCCGAGCTTTGCCCAGCCGTATTCTACACCCTATTCCCGTTTAGAATAATGCTTAGAAAAGAAATTTTTCCTTACTGGAGTTGTGATTTTAAACATATTGATATTCATTGTCCGGACTCAAATGCCGAGATTGTCCATCGAATTAGCATTAATAATAATTAAAAGATGAATCAAGATATTTATACTGGAAAAAAAATTCTTCTGACCGGCGCC
>CAYHQU010000020.1:0-11850 GCA_964358955.1 uncultured Gammaproteobacteria bacterium
ATATCTTGGACAATATAAAGAGAGGTGCCATCAGCGCGAAGCAAGATTTTGTTAGGCAGGCCGAATTGTTCCAGCGGCGCGTAGATATAGCCGTCAAGATGTTTTTTAAAGACACCGCCTTTTAGACCTTTGGCAATGAGATCTCGGCCTTGAGCATAAATGGCACTTTCAAAATAAATTTTGCCAATTTTTTTTAGCTCCAGCGATTTAAGAGTTTCAGTAAAGCCAGCCAGGGTCCAGTTTAAAATTTTTTTCCAAAGGGCAATAGTAGGTTTATCACCGGCTTCCCACTTTCGCAAGCAGGCCGTGGCTTCGTCTTCTAATTTTTTATCAGCGATGGAAACTTGATTAAACATGACGTAAAACTGGCCGGCAAAATGGTCGGGTTTTTGGCGGCCGGGAGTTTTTTTGCCGCCCCATTTTTGGTAGGCGACAATTGTTTTGCAGAGGGCAATGCCGCGATCGTTATAAAGACAGGCGCGGAGGACTTTATGGCCGGCGTTTTCTAAGAGGTTTGAGACCGCTTCGCCCAGGCAGATGTTGCGGAGGTGGCCGACGGTCATTGGTTTGTTGGTATTTGGGGAAAAATATTCAACCATGATTTTTAGTTTTTTTTCAGGTTTAGTTTGGCCGTATTTTTCTTTGTTTTTAAGAATTTCCGAGAGGACTAATTCCGTATATTTTTTTTCATCAACAAAAAAATTTAGGTAGGGGCCGGCGGGTTGAACTTTTTTTAGCAGTTTGTATTTTTTTGAATTAAATTTGGCGGCCAGATTTTTGGCGAGCTCAACAGGATTTTTACCGAGCCCAAAACAGGGCACGGAAAAATTCCCCCACTCGGGTTTTGGGGGATAAGTGATTTCAGGTTTCAGATTTTTGACTCCCGACTTCGTCCCGCTTAGCGGGACTACGGCGGGCAAGGCAGATTTCAGAAAAGAGTTTATTTCTTGGCGGGCGAGTTGTTCGGCGAGACTATAGTTCATATTTTGACCGCACTTTAGTGCAGGGTTTCGAGGCTTTAGCCCCGAGTTGCGGCTAAAGCCGCACGACCCTCGGCTAAAGCCGGGTAGAAGTTATTAAGAGATATTTTCTAGATGGGTTATTTTGGCGTCGTTGGTATTGGGGTCGTACTCTACGCTGACGGCGTCAAGGGAGATTTCTTTGCCGGCGAGTGGTTTTTCATTTTGGGAAATGTAGGACTGGACGGCGTTTTGGAAATGTTGCAGCTTCCAGGGATGGATTGCCTGTTCGGGGTAGCCGTAGCGAAGAGAGGTGCGGGTTTTGACTTCAATAAAAGCCACGCAATTATTTTTGGTGGCAATTATGTCAATTTCTCCATAATGAGTATTGTAATTTTTAGCAATTATTTTATAACCTTGGCGCTTCAAGTATTTAGCCGCCATCTTCTCGCCGAGTCTTCCAATTTTTTTGTTGTGAAAGTTGTCGAGCATTGAAGTAATTAGTAAATAGTAATTAGTAATTTTTTGTAATTTTTAATTACCAATTACCAATTACTAATTACAAAGTTATGGCAGATATTTTTTAAATTCTTTTTTCTTTTTAATCTCTTGTTTGATTTTTGGAATTTTAATCAAAAGATTTGTCAGAGCAAAGTAGAGCCAGAGTAAAATAATTATGATGAGCGATAAAAAGATAAGTTTCATTGAGAGAAAGGGAATGCCTTCGTAGGCAAGCCAAACATAGAGAAAGCCAATAATGCTGAAAGTTAGGAAAAGATAGAAAAATTTATTTAACGCCTGACCAAGCAGGCGGTCGGCGGATTTTTTGGCAGAGAGAAATTTAAAGACGAGGGCGAGAATTAGGGAGGCGGAAAATAATGATAATAAAATAATAAGCCCGGTTGATTGGAGGGATTGGGGACGGGCGTTGAGCAGGATTTTGGGCGAGAAGAAGCTTAGAATATAGTTGAGCATAAAAATATAATACGATGCTAATCCCGCTAAGCGGGACTAATGATGCTAATAGATACGAATACGACGAATTGTTAAATTGTTCCATTATTATTTATTTTTGAAAGATAAGGCAGTAGTGGAAAGCGCCGGCGTCAAATTCATCAATTAATTTTAGGTTGAGCGATTTGCAGATTTTTTTTACGGTTTCGGGTTTAACGCGGTCAACAAGCGGCGGTCCAAAGGGAAGGCTGACTTGTTTCCAGTCAATGACAAGGAGGCGGCCGCCGCGCTTTATCATGCGGCTGGATTCTTTAATGACGTTGTCGTCCTCCTTTGATTGAAATAGTATATTAACCAGGAAGCCGATGTCAAGAGAGTCGCTTTTAATTTTAGTCGCGTTGTAGATTTCTAAATTCGCCCAGACGGTTTTAACGTTGGCGATGCCTTCAAGGCGCGCTTTAAGGGCGACTTCGGCGAGAATTGATTTTAGGATATCGACGGCATAGACAAGGCCGCGGCGGCCAACGAGTTTGGCGGCGGTAATTGTAAAACGACCGGTGCCGCCGCAGCCGAGGTCGGCAACGCGCATGCCTTGGGTTAGGCCGAGATGCTGATAAATTTTTTCGGGATTAAGAAGTTGGGTGCCGCCGGAGTAGTAGACCATATGTTTTAAATGAATAATGCAAAATGCAAAATGAATAATGACAACCGCCAGCATTTTATATTTTAAATTTCATTATTCATTTTGCCTTTTTTATTTTGCATTTTTATTATATCATATTTTTCATGGGATGGAAAGATTGGCGGTGGAGGGGGCAAAGGCCGTGTTTGCAAAGCGCGGAAAAATGTTCAGCAGTGCCGTAGCCTTTGTTTTGGTCAAAATGATACTGGGGAAACATTTTTGAGGCGGCAATCAAGAGATTATCGCGAGTAACTTTAGCGATAATAGAGGCGGCAGCGATGGAGAGGAGCGTGGCGTCGCCGTTGATGATGTTTTTAAAATCGGCGGCGAATTTGAAACCACGACCGTCAATTAAGATAAAATGCGGCGGAGTTTTTAGGTTAGCGATGGCAAGTTCCATGGCGAGTTGGTTGGCAGTCTGAATGCCAATTTTGTCGATTTTTTTATGGTCAACAATGCCGGTTGCCCAGATAAATTTTTCAGTCAGGAAATTGTAGGCAAGCTGGCGGTTTTTGGGCGAGAGGAGTTTTGAGTCTTTGATTATTTTTTTTATTTCAGCGGGAATTTTTGGCTTTGGGTTAGTAATAAAAATAGCGCCGGCGACAATGGAGCCGGTCCAAGCGCCGCGGCCGGCTTCGTCAAGGGCGGCGAGGGAACCGCACTTTTTTAATATTGTATTTTCGTATTTCCAATTAAGCATGGGGTGGTAATGCGTAATGAGTAATGTGTAATTATATTATAGCAGGGCGAGCAGATTGACGAAAGCGGATTAAAATGATAAAGTGAAACTATAAAATATGCATTATGAAGTTGAGAAAAGAGCTTTGCTAAAATCGGATGTTGATTTTAATAGAATAAAAAGATTTCTGTATAAACAGGGAAAATTTTTAGGCAAAAAGAATTTAAAGACTTTACTTTTTAGGAAGCCAACCTATTTACGATTTAGATCATTTTGCGACGTACAAAAACAGAGAGCAGAAGTAACTTTTAAGAGTGGAGATTACGGAATGCTTTCCAGAAAAGAAATTAATTTAGATATAAATCCTAAACAAATTACTGATTTTATTGAATTATTAAAAGCGGTTGGGTATAAAAAGGGTGTTTTTATTAAGACGGAGAGACATTATTATAAATTTAGGGGTTTGTTGGTGGAGCTAAATAAGATAGATTATTTGGGAAAGATAGTTGAGGTTGAAGGATTAACGAATGACAAGAGAAAGGTTGGCGGATTAAGGAAGAAGATTGATGATATTTTAGAAATTTTACAGGTACAGGAATTGTCCGGCGAAGATTACCAGGGTATGATGGATGATATGTTTAAAAAAGGTTTAAAAAAAATTAATGAATATGAACTTAAATAAAATATGACAAAAGAGAAATCCAACTTTGCCGAACGCGAGGAAGAGATTTTAAAGTTTTGGCAAAAAGAAAAAATATTTGAAAAAAGTTTAGCAAAAGACAGTCCGAAGGGTGACTATGTTTTTTATGATGATAAAAAGCTAATTTTAAATGATATTTTACATTCTGGAAAAGAACCAAGATTTATACTATTAGGAAAAACCAAGGCGAATAGATTATTGTTTACCATATTTACAATTAGAAATAATAAGATTAGGATAATATCGTCAAGAGACGTTAATAAAAAGGAGAAAAAACTATATGAATAAAAAACAACTTAAATTAAAAAAATTTAAAAATGAGGATCAAGAAAGAAATTTTTGGTCAAATATTAACTTGGCGGAATATTATGAGGCGAAGGATTTTAAACGTATTTCTTTTCCTAATTTAAAGCCGACGACCAGGTCAATTTCAATCCGTTTGCCAGAGTTTGTTATTAATCGGGCCAAGGAGCGAGCAAACGAGATTAATGTGCCTTATCAATCTTTGATAAAAAAATATATTATTGAATGTTTGAAAAAATAATTTTTTAATATGGCCCAACAGAAATCAAAATTTGCCGAACGCGAGGAAGAGATTTTAAAGTTTTGGCAAAAAGAAAAAATATTTGAAAAAAGTTTAGCAAAAGACAGTCCGAAGGGTGACTATGTTTTTTATGATGGGCCGCCGTTTGCGACTGGGACGCCGCATTACGGGCATATGGTGGCATCGTTAATGAAGGATGTAATCCCAAGATACCAAACGATGAGAGGAAAGCTGGTAAAAAGGCGCTGGGGTTGGGATTGCCACGGACTGCCGATTGAAAACTTAATTGAAAAGGAATTAAATTTAAAATCAAAACAAGAAATTGAAAAAATTGGCGTCAGCCGGTTTTGCGAGTCCTGCCAGTTGTCAGTGCTCCGTTTTGCCGCTGAATGGAAAAAGACAATCTCACGATTTGGCAGATGGGTGGAAATGGAGACGCCCTACAAAACTATGGATGCGGAATACATGGAAAGCATTTGGTGGGTTTTTAAAACTTTATGGGATAAAAAATTAATTTATCTGGGTTATAAATCAATGCATATTTGTCCGCGCTGTGAGACGACGCTTTCAAATTTTGAAGTGACGCAGGGGTATAAGGATGTAATTGATTTGTCAGTGACTGCAAAGTTTGAATTAGAGGACGAACCGGGGATTTATGTTTTGGCCTGGACCACGACACCATGGACTTTGATTGGGAACGTCGCATTGGCAGTAGGCGCGCAGATTGAGTATGTTAAATTTTCAGTTAAAAATTATCCAGGCATTAGTGATGGAATTTATATTGCATCTATGGTAGATTTTGAAAACTATAAAGACGAGATAAAAAAGCAACTAGCGCAGAAAAAGAATACCGCGGTTAAGATACTAGAGAAGTTTAAAGGCCAGAAGTTAACTGGCAAAAAGTATCAGCCATTATTTGATTATTATCAGGATGTAGCGATGGAAAATCGGCAGAATCTTTACACCATTCAGACCGCGGATTTTGTCTCAACGCAAGAAGGCACTGGCATTGTTCACATCGCGCCGGCGTTTGGTGAGGACGATATGAATTTGGGGCGAGAAAAAAATTTGCCATTTATCCAACATGTTGATATGAGTGGAAAATTTAAAAACGAAGTTAAAGATTTTGCCGGGCTGGAAGTGCGATCAAGAGCTAATCCTCAAGCCACTGATAAAAAAATTATTGAGTATTTAGAAAAGAAAGGGCTGATATTTAGCTTTGAGGAATACACGCACAGCTACCCGCATTGCTGGCGCTGCGATTCACCCTTGCTAAATTATGCAGCCAGTTCTTGGTTTGTCAAAGTCACCGCGATTAAAAATAAAATTATTAAAAATAATAAGAAGGTACATTGGGTGCCGGAGCACATTAAGGAAGGGCGGTTTGGAAAATGGTTAGAAGAGGCAAAGGATTGGTCGATTTCGCGCAATCGCTATTGGGGAACACCTTTGCCTGTTTGGCGTTGCCAAAATCAAAACTTTATAGCCCCTTTAGGGGCGTCCGCTGGTGAACAAACCAACCCCCCTAAAGGGGGTAAGAATTCCAAAAGCGGCTGCGGACATACCGTTGTTGTCGGCAGCATTGATGAGTTGGGGAAATTGTCAGGAAAAAAGATTAAGGATTTACATAAGCCGGTCGTTGATAAAATTGAATTCAGGTGCGAGCAGTGCGGCGGAGTGATGAAAAGAATTCCCGAAGTGCTGGATTGCTGGTTTGAATCCGGCAGTATGCCCTATGCCCAGCTGCATTATCCCTTTGTCAACAACCAAGAATTTGCCAAATCTTTTCCCGCCGAGTTTATCGCCGAAGGCGTTGATCAGACGCGTGGTTGGTTTTATACTTTGATGGTTTTAGCCACCGCCTTGTTTGATAAACCCGCTTTTTTAAACGTGGTGGTCAATGGCATTGTGCTGGCGGCCGATGGCAAAAAATTATCCAAGCATCTAAAAAATTATTCCGAACCCGGTAAAATTTTTGATAAATACGGCGCTGATGTTGTTCGCTATTATTTATTAACCTCGCCGGTAATGAAAGCCGAGGATTTAAAATTCTCCGAAAAAGAAGTGCTGGAACTACAACGGAAGGTTTTTATGTTGTTAGAAAATATTTTGAGTTTTTATAAATTAGTTCGTACCCCCTTTAGGGGAGGTGGGCAAGATAGTAAGGAGACCTTGGCTAAAGCCAGTAAGAATATCTTAGACCACTGGATTTTAGTGCGGCTTAGCGAGTTAATTTCAGAAATCACCAAACAGTTAAATAATTACGATTTAATCAAAGCTGGTCTGCCTTTAGAAAAATTTATCAATGATTTATCAACTTGGTATTTGCGGCGGTCGCGGGAGCGGCTAAAGGCGGGCGATGTTTCCGGGGTAACCACGCTGGGTTATGTATTGCTGACTTTGTCAAAATTGATGGCGCCGTTTACGCCGTTTATGGCGGAGCATGTTTATTCACAAGTCCAAAGTCCCCGCTTTCGTCCCCGTTGCAACGGGGACTTCGGCGGGCAGGCGCCGTCCAAAGTCAAAAGTCAGTTTAAGGAATCGGTGCATCTTGAAGAATGGCCGGAACAAAAGTCAAAAGTCAAAAGTCAAAAGTCAAAAGTTATTTTAGAAAAGATGGCGGAGGTTAGAAAGATTGTGGAGCAAGGGCTGGCGGCGCGGGCGGCGGCGGGGATTAAAGTTCGGCAGCCGTTAAATAAGTTAAAAGTTCAAAGTCCAGCCGGTCATTCAACCGGGCAAGAGTTTAAGGCAGATGATGATTATGCACAGTTAATTAAAGAGGAATTGAATGTGAAAGAGGTAGAGTTTGTGATTGAAACTTCATCAGGTGAAATTGAATTAGATACCAATATTACCGATGAGCTAAAACGAGAGGGGCTGGCGCGGGAGATAATTCGGCAGGTTAATAATTTAAGGAAAGAGCAAGGGTTGACAATTTCTGACAAAGTGGTAATTTATCATGATGGGAAGATGAAAGATGTTTTTGAGAAATTTGGCCATGAGATTATGAAGGCGACGCTGGCCGTGGCTATTAAACAAGCTGATGCCGGTGAAACAATAAAAATAGATGGACGAGAAGTGCGGCTGGGAATTAAGTCACATAACACATAACATGGAACACATAACAAAGATAATGTTCCATGTTCCATAACTATGACCATTAAAGACATTTACAATTTAGCAGTCAAGCTCGGCATTAATGCGGATTTGCGCGGAAGGAAGGAAGTGCAAAAAGTTTTGGGGCGGGCGAAAGCGAAGTATGAAAAGTTAGCTGATGAAGATAAGAAAGAATTTGATTTGGAAAGTTTGACCAATCCGTTTTCCGATACAAGAATTTTGGTTGCGTCAGATAAAAAAATTAAAAAGGTAGTGACGGGAATTGATATTTCACCGGCCGAGATTTTGATGGCGAAAGGGTTGGGCGCGGATTTGGTAATAGCGCATCATCCGGCGGGAAGTGCGCTGGCGGATTTGTCGGAGGTGATGAATTTGCAAGCACAACTTTTAGCAAAGTATGGGCTGCCAATAAATATTGCGGAAGGATTAATGAAAGAGCGGATTTCGGAGGTAGCGCGGGGGATTTCAGCGGTAAATCACTATCGTAGCGTGGACGCGGCGAAACTTTTGGGGTTAGGGTTTATGTGTAGTCATACGGCGTGCGATAATTTGGCGGCGAGCTTTTTGGACAAATATTTAAAGAAAACGAAGCTGGAGACGTTAGGCGAGATTGTCGCGGCGCTTAAAAAAATTCCCGAATATGCCGAGGCGGTTTTGCGAAAAGCCGGACCGAAGATTTTTGTTGGGACGCCGGAGGCCTCCGCGGGCAAGATTGTGCTTACAGATATTACCGGCGGCACCGAGGGCGCGGTTGGAATTTACGAGAAGATGTCGCAGTATGGATTTGGGACGATTATTGCGATGCACACGGACGAGGAGCGGCGGAAGGAGGCGGCGAAGCATCATATTAATATTGTGATTGCCGGGCACATGTCGTCGGATTCGCTGGGGATGAATTTATTTTTGGACCAATTAGAGAAAGCTGGAATTGAAATTATTGCCTGCAGCGGGTTGATTAGGGTTAGTCGGAATAGAAAAAAGTAATTGGGTAATTAGTAATTGGTAATTTTTGTATGGAATTTGATGAGTTAATAAAATTTATTGATGAGGAAGAAGATGAAGATCGCGAAACCAAGCGAAACTACACCCGAAACTAAACGAAATATGTAGGTTTGAAATTTCAATTTTTTATCTTTTCAGCGCAAGGATAAGCTGAATGGGCGGGATGAGACAAATTTGGCAAAGGAGTTTGCGGATGTGATTATCACAACTTTACTTTTGGCCAGGGCGGTTGATGTGGATATTAAAAAAGCGCTGGAAGAAAAAATTAAGAAAATCAGAGAAAGAAATTATTAAGTTGGTAAGGTTTAGGGCGTCTCTGGTAGGCGTCTTTTTTGAATGGTAAAATTTTCATTGAATATTTTATAAAAATTTGGTATAATAGATTGTAGAAGAGTTCGTGTAATTTCGTGTTATATAAAATACATATTTTCCTTTATGTTTGAAAATGTCGCTTTTTAATCAGGAAACAATTTTAATTTTTATTAAAATTTGATAAACTAAAATTACCAAAATATTTAATGAAGCTAAGTTAAAAAATATGGCAAATAATGAAATCAAAAAAATTGAAAAAGAGTTAAATTTTGTAAAGAATGTTTATTTAAAACTTCTAACAATATTGCCCAGTTTTAATATTACTGATAAAAAAATTTTGCCCTACGGCTTAAAAGCTCACACCAGATCCGTAAGTTGGTTGGTTGAACAAGTTATTACTCAACAAACAAAATATAATGCTAAAAAACTTGGTTTAGATAAAGTTAATTTTGATTTTCCAGATACATCGCTTCATGATTGCGAAATAGCAGTTAATAACAAAAGTTACTTTATAAATGTAAAAATTCATAATATAAAAGGTAAAGAAAATAAAAATGATATATCCGCGGTAGAAAAACTTTATTTTCAATATAGCGTCAACAAGGGCTACAATTTAATTTATGCTTGTTTTGGCATTAAGTTTGAAAATATAAAAATAACTTTTGATAAGGATTATTTAGAAATTTTTTCACCTCAATTTTTACCCATTTATGTTAATCCGAGAAACGACAAAATACAGGCTACTTATCAACATGATAAAATACATCGGACAAGAGAAGAATTTTTAAAAATGCTTAAAGAAAAATCAAAAAGCATTATTTTGAAATAAAATAGCGCTATGAATAAAATTTTTAATGAAGATGTCTTAATAGGGGTAGATAAAATAGATGATAATTCTATTGATTTAATATTGACCGACCCCCCTTATTGTTTAGGGAAAGATTATGGTAATGATTCAGACAAAAAATCATCAGATGAATATTTAGAATGGACGTACAAATGGATAGATGCGGTATTGCCAAAGCTAAAAAATTCGGGAAGTTTGTATATTTTTTTAAGCTGGCAGTATTCACCAGAGATTTTTGTTTATCTTAAGAAAAAATTAAGAATGGTTAATGAGATTATTTGGGACCGACGAGTCCCCAGTATGGGTGGTTCAACAAGAAAATTTTCTTCCGTTCATGATAATATAGGTTTCTTTGTAAAAGATGATGATTATTATTTTAATATAGACAGCGTGAGAATTCCTTACGATGAAGAAACTAAAAAGGCAAGAACTCGATCAATCTTTGTTGGTAAAAAATGGCTGGAAATTGGATATAACCCCAAAGATCTATGGAGTAATTCGAGAATTCACGCCCAAGATCCAGAGAGAGAAAATCACCCCACTCAAAAACCATTAGAAATAATTGAGCGAATGGTAAAAGTTAGTTGCCCAAAGAATGGAACAGTTTTTGATCCATTTATGGGGACAGGAACGACCGCTATTGCCTGTTTGGCAAACGATAAACAATATGTAGGGTTTGAAATAAACAAAGATTATTACAAGATAATAATAAACAGGATTAAAAAATATAATAGTTGCCCCACATTATTCCAACAACAAAATAATTTGGCACAGGGCATTCACCCCCAGCCCCTTTGCCCCTCGCTAAAACAGAAAAAATTAAATTCTTATTCCTATCAAAAAGCAACTTAATAAATGTAAAGGAAAATATGTATTTTATATAACACAAAATTACACAAACTCTTCTGCACTCTAATAATTATAATCGTATGGCTAAAAAGTCAGGCAAAAAATTAATAAAATTTCGTCCCTCGCTTTTTTGGGACGTTGATCCAAAAACTATTGACCCGAAAAAACACGCGCGCTACATTATTGAGCGAGTGCTGGATTTTGGCAATGATAAAGAAGTGCGGTGGCTGTGGCTGAATTATCGTCGTCCACTTATCCGCGATGTAGCTTTGCATTCCCGGGTACTGCAGCCCCAAACTCGATCTCTATGGAAATTATTAACCGAGAAAAAATAATTTGGCATCTTGATATTCTGCCACCAAGCACCCGAAAGGCTTTGAAATATTTAGCCGAGGCCGGCTGGCTAAGCCGTTCGCGCTGGTATTTAGCTGGCGGTACTGCTTTGGCGCTTCAAGCTGGTCATCGTTCTTCCCGTGACCTGGATTTTTTTTATCCGACTAAAGACTTTTCCGCTGAAAAACTTTTAATCCAGTTTCCTAAAAAGATTTGGACGGCTGATATTGTTCGCGAGGGAACTATCTATGGTAATTTATTGGGGGCAAGAGTAAGTTTTATTGCTTATCCGTTTTTTGTGGCGCGGCAGCCCCTTAAACATTTTGGAGCCGTCCGGTTTTTAGATTCGCGCGATATTGCCGTTATGAAAATTATTGCTATTAGTCAACGGGGACGCAAGCGCGATTTTATTGATTTATATTGGTATTGTCTTAGACAAGAGTCTCTTGGCTGTATTTTACAGCGGCTGCCGGATCAATATCCAACCGTGGCTCATGATTTTCATCATATTATTAAAAGCTTAACTTATTTTGACGATGCTGAAGCTGATCCAATGCCAAAGATTTTTTTTAAAGCCAGCTGGCGGAGTGTTAAAAAGTTTTTTAAAACTGAAGCGCCAAAAGTGGCGCGGGAATTTTTGGGATTGCGGGAAGGTGCGAAGTAAAAATGGTGTCAGGTCTATTTTTTCAAAAGAAAAAATAGACCTGACACCATTTTTTCAGTTCCCGCCTTTTTTGAATGGTAAAATATGAATATGAAAGAAAGATTTTTTAATTTATTTAAAGATGGGGCTTGGAAAATCGCAGTCATTTCGGCGGTGATTTTAATTTTGGAGCTGACGTTTATTCGGCTGATTCCGGCGGAGGTTAGGG
>CAYHQU010000021.1:0-11510 GCA_964358955.1 uncultured Gammaproteobacteria bacterium
ATTGCTAAATTGCTAAATTGTTAAATTGTTTATAAGACAGAGAAGACGGATAAGGTAGAAAGGATAGTCTCGGCTGGGACGCATTGACCCATGTGACGTTGATAAGATGGATTGACGCGCGGTGGAGTCCCCTTGCGGGAGAGCATGCCGGGGATTGGGGGTATGAAGGACGGAGAGGATGGATAAGTCGTATAAGACTTATAGGACTTATAAGGCGGAGAGGATGCTGCGTGTTGGCGGGGAAACTAACACGCAGCAATGACGGATAAGACGGATAGGACGGATTAACATGCGGCAGAGTCCACGGCGGGAGAGCATGCCGGGGAGAGAGCGGGATCGTTTGAGCCGCATATTCGTCAATAGACCCATTATATGCCGTTTTTTGTTTTTTGCAAATTAAAAAAACATTAAAAAGTCGCGGTTGATTTTAATGTTTTTTAAAATTTTACAACTTCTCCCGGATGGAGATTGCGTTGATTATTATTTTTTTCAGTCAGCAGGGTATTTCTTTTATGTTTATAATCAAATGGATGCGGGTCTTTTTTTAAGGCCTCGGACAAGGAAATTTCCGGTTCCGGCTGGGGGACGCTTACTTTTACCAGCTCTTTTTTTTCTTCAGGATGGATTACGCCTTGGCGGATTTCCTGAAAGCATTTTTTACAATAAACCGGACGGATACCGTCTGGTTTAAAGTTTATTTCTACGGAATCGCCGCATTCGTAGCAAGTAGCGGTATAAGTATTTTTTCTTGGCGGATTTGTATCTTTTATTTTTTCGGGCCGAGGATTATTTTTTGAAATATTTGGTTTTGGTAAAGTTTCTTTAAATTTTCCTTCTCTATAATTTATATTTTTTTCCGGATATTGAATCTCTTCATCAGTGTCGGGTTCGTCGGTTTGCAGACCGCTCCAGCGCGCGATTTTATCTTCAACGCTTTCACAGCTTTTTGCATAACGTTCACGCGATACTTTTATAATTTTATCTTGATTATTTTCGCGAACAAAAGTTAAAGGCGGTAAAGTTGTCGCGGAAAATGGAGAAGAAGCAACGCCATCAATCATTAGCTTCATATACACGTCGTATTTTGTTAAATTAACTAAATCATCTTCTTCAAAATACGGGGTAAATTCTTTAGCAAGAAATTCAGAATCGCCGGCGCCGACGCGAAAGCACATTATCGTCCCGACGTTGCCAAAAACGGCGGCTTGCACGAGTTCGTCCAGTTGTTCAATGTATTGGTGGGCAATTATTAAATTCAGGCGGTATTTTCGCGCCTCGGATAGAATATTGGCAAAACTTTCGGTCGCAAAGTTTTGAAATTCATCAACGTAGAGATAAAAATCCTGCCGCGTTTCTTCGGGAATGTCAACGCGGCTCATGGCGGCGAGCTGAACTTTAGTAATCATCATGGCGCCAAGGAGGGCGGAGGCGTCTTCGCCGATTCGTCCTTTTGATAAATTCATAATAATTATTTTTTTATTATCCATTATTTCGCGCATATCAATCGTTGATTTTACCTGGCCGATAATATTTCTAATCATGGGGATTGATAAAAACTGACCGACTTTGTTTTGGATTGGCGAGATGGCTTCAACTTGAAATTGATTTGAATATTTAGCGTATTCGTCAATCCAAAAAGCGCGGACGACCGGGTCTTTAATTTTTGAAATTACTTTTTTGCGGTAAGTTTTATCAACAAGAATACGCGTTACGCCAAGGAGCGTGCTGCCGGGATAATCAAGCAAAGCGAGGATTGAGTTGCGAAGCAGATATTCAAGGCGAGGGCCCCAGGAGTCGGCCCAGAGTTTTTTAAAAATGCCGATTAGGCCGGAGGCGATAAGATGTTTTTGCTCGCGCGTTTTCCATTCCATAACGTTAAAAGCAATCGGGTAATCAACATCAGCCGGATTAAAATAAATCACATCATTAACGCGGCTTTGAGGAATAAATTCAAGGAGTTCTTCGGCAGTGTCGCCGTGCGGGTCAACGACCGCGACGCCTTCGCCGTTTTTAATGTCTTGGATAATCATGTTTTTTAAAACATTGGATTTACCCATGCCGGTTTTGCCAATTAAATACATATGGCGGCGGCGGTCGTCTTTTTTTATACCAAAACGGACCCGCTGGTTGCGGTAGTTTGTTTCGGCAAAAATAATTATTTTGTCGTTGTCAGTTTGATTGATTGGCATAAGTATAAATTTATATAATTGCAAATTCACCTAATATCATGCCCGAGGCAGACCCCATGCCAGAGACAGGCGCAGCGCCTCCGGCGGGAAATTCTATAATTCTCAATAACGAGTAATTAGGTAATTAATAGTAATTAAGTAATTGATGACTGTCTTGCGAGTTTTTTGGCTAATTACTCTTAATTACCCAATTACTTAATTACAGTTAATTTAATCCTTGACCTTTCATTGGGTGAATTAGACCATCGGTGAATTTTGAATTATTTAGTATTCTCTTCGGCGGTAATATTTTCAATCGGCAGTTTTTCAACTGGCAAGCTTAACGGCGGTTCGGCGCGGCGGCTTTCAGTCTTTTTAACCATTGGCGCTTTGACGGTCATAACCGGGAAATGATAAATTGTCGCCAATTCTTGAGAATTTAGGATATAGCCAAAATAGCCGGGGCGATATTGGCGGCCGCGCAAGCGGTAGAGACGCATTATCCGGTTGCGGCGCGCGTTTAAGCGCGCTTGTTTAAAAAGGCCGTAGACTTTTGTTTTTTTCTTTTTATTCAGGGCTAAACTATTTTCGCCGTTGAATTGGTTTAAAGCGCCCAAAAAGCCATCAACGCCTTTATTAGTGTCAAAGGCGTCTTTTTTAGTGAGATAGACGTAGCGAATGCGGGTATAAAAGCCGGTATAGGAAATTTTATTTTCAATCGCCTCAACCGTCATCTTTTCGCCAGGCGACAAATATTGCATCAAGCTTGGCGGCGCGTCGGCAGATTTTTTTTCTTCAGTTAAACTGCCGGTTATAACGTAATTAGCCGCGTCGCCCAGCCCACTTATTAATTTAATTGGAAAGTCATAGGTTTTTTCAAGTAAATTTTTTTTTGGCTCAACTTTAGCGCCGGTTAATTTTTTTGCTTCTATCGCCGCCTTGGCCTTCCATTCGCTTGTCGCCGGCGTAATAACAATTTGGAACCAGGACTGCTCGGCGGGACCGAGTTTGCTTAAGATTTCAAGCATTGAAGAAATCGGATCTTTAAGCTCCTGTGACAAGGGGTGCTCAAAACTCGGATGGGTTTTCATCGGGTAATGGTCGGGTCGCGATAGTTTAAATTCCGCGCCCCAGACAAGATATTCGTCGCTGGGAAATTTTAGCGTTTTATATTTTTGGGCGTAATCTTCAACTTCAATAATTTCGGCATCGGGATATTGGGCGTAAAGGGCGGCTTCAACTAAATCGCGGTAGCCGGCCGGGCTGTAAATTAAAAATTGGATGTAGCCGCCTAAACTGACAATTTCTAAACTAATGTGGTCTTGAAGTTTTCCTTTTAGCCATTTATCTTCCCATTTGGGAGTGGTTTGAATACCGGCCAAATGTTCAAAAAATTGTTCAAGCGCTTTTGGCGATTGTTCATTGTTTTTTGGAATATCAACCGCCAGCATTACATATGTTCTTTTAGAATCATATTTATTTTGAATATATTCAAGCCAGCCATATTTTGCCATAATAAAAAAACCGACAATCAAAAAAATCCAGCCGCCATTAGTAAATAAATACCAATATAAAGCCACTGGATTAGTTGACGCTGCAAAAAATAATTCCTCAAAGTTTATCACAACCTCCATATTTTTTGTTTTTTATTTTATATTTTTTGGCTTATTTATTTTCGACAGTGTTTAAAATATAGCCATCAGCCGTTTTAGTGAATTTATTTTTGTTGGTTAAAGCTAAATAGATTGTACTTTTTTTAACAAACCTCTCTTTTAATACTTTATCAAGAATTTCATCTTTTGTTAATTGGTGGTCGGAATTTTTCAGAATTTTTTCGATGACTTCCGAGACAGTGCCCGGGTTATAGCCCCATTCTTTTAGGGCGTAAATTCCGCGGCCAACCAAGACATAGCGGTCGTCCAATATCAGCTCGTTATGGATTGTGGCCGGATAAGCAATTTTGGAATCAAATTTCGCTTCGTTGATAAAGTTGGTAATTTCGGTAAAATGAAGCGGTTTTTCCTGCTTTTGTAAAACTAAATAAATTTTATCCCCCATTCTTTTCGGAGAGATAGTTTGCCAATCGGTTAGACCCCATTGATCTAAAATATTAGGGTTTATTTTTTGACTAATTTTAAGATATGAATGAATAATTTGGTTTATTTTATCATCATTTATTTCTTCAGTAGAAGCGCCAACGGGCAGGAATTGTTCTTGGTTATTTTTAAAGTATTGATGATTTTTAAAATTATCAATAATTTCCTGCTGTTGCAAAAGCTTATTATTTTCAATAATAATATTTTCTAAAATTTTTAAAGCTTCAATAACATTATCAAGCGAGACATGTTTTAGCTTCCAGCCGGACATTATATATTCGTTGGCTTTTATTTTTTCCAGCTGGTCGGCCATTAGTTCGGAAATGATGAATAATGTCGCTTGGCGATTTTTAGGGCTATCTTCAGAATAGGAAAGCAAATTTTCTAAGAAATGCGCTTCTTCCATAATGCCGCCAAAATTTTTTAAGAGATGATTGACAGTATGAGAAACAGTTTCAAGTCTTGAATTTAAATCATTTAAAGCTTTGATTTTTTTAATCGCGGCGTTTTGAATTTGGCGGACGCGTTCGCGAGTAATTTCGTGCTCTTTGCCGATTTGTTCTAAAGTATAATTTTTTTGGCCATTAAGACCATAACGTTTAAAAACCACCTCTTTTTCAAGGTCTTTTAAATTACGAAGCAAATCGTTGACAAGTTCGCCGGGATTGAATTGATGAGCGTCTTCAATATGTTTGCTTTCAATTATTTTGTCTAAAATTGAGTTTTCCATGAGTTTATTGGCTATTTTAAGCCAAAATATGGTGGAATATTATCCACTTTTTATTATATCTAAGTTTAATATATCATAAAATTTAGATTAAGTCAACCCTTGACGATTTCGGGATAATAATGAATGAATTTAAGTTAATCTTTTAAGGGGTGATATTTTTATTGACGGTTTTAGAAAGAAGGTGGTAAAGTATAGATAGTGAGTTCTTGATTTTGTTCTCTGGAACGTCGGGGCAAAAAAGGAAGCAAACCAAAGGAGGATGTGATGGTTGCGAAAGCGAGGCTGGCGTTGACTGCAGTTAGGATTGTTCCCAAACAATCAGGCACCGATTTTATTGATGAAGGCAAACGCGGGTGGGCGTTGTATAAAGATGTGGCGAGCAGCGCCGGCACCGAGCAAGTTGCCGTTAAGGTTGAAATTGACATTCATACTGGCCCAAAGAAAGACATAATGATTGATTGGGGCCGGGGCGACAGCTTAATGCTTCATGCTCAAATTGTGACTGATGGCGGAAAATCGATTGTGAGAATATCTGATCCGTCAAGAAAACCGCTTGAGGTTTGGGATATCCGAGATCTTCGGCCGGGCATAAAGCAGGATCAGCCATTAAAACCACACTATCTTTTTGGAAGAGCAGAAATTACCAAGCCCCATTGCTATCTTAAATGGGAGGTGCTAACGATTGAGAAAAATTAGCGGGGAAAAATAGATTACCCTGGCGTGATCTCCGACTATTGCAGCCGGAGATTTTTTTATGTCATACTTATTTACGATCGTAGATAAGTATGACATTTATTGGAGGTTTTACAATGTTTAGACGGTTACCGATTAAACTATAGATTAAACAACTACCGATTAACACTACCGATTAAATTATTGACATCTGATTTTAATAATGATAGGATAGATATAATAATTACTTTTTGTCCTTTGGATACAAGGAGGGGCAGATGAGAATAAAAGTTGTCTGTTGTTTTTTTGAAGACTGTACAAAAACTGTTGGGGCAGAGTCGGTGGTTGAAGAAGGTGAAACTATTACTGTTCAGGTAGCACATGCCGGCGGAACGCATTTTAGGATTAGTCTTGTTCGTTGTGATGATAGGCACGTGAAGCTTGTTGTTTCGTGTCCAAAACTCGCCAGAGAGCCGTGGGAGGTTTTGTCTCCAGCACCGAGGGCGATGTATACGTTAGTGAATCATTATTCAACCCAATTCCCCCAAAATAGAATATTTGGACCCTTGCGCGGTCTCTCAGTGAATATCATGGATAACAACGGCAATTTGTAAATCCTTGCCAGAGTCAGATCGCGGCAGGGATTTTTTTGGATACGATATCGCCGATCTCACGCTGATTTACTATGCCGAGATTTAGGCGCTGATCTAATATTTTTATTATATTTTTAAAAAAATCACTGACAGTTAGTTAGTGATTTTTAGTTTGGCTATTTAGAGAATTACAGCGCTGAAATTATATTAGCCCTCTTTTTCTTTAAAAATTTTTTGAAAAATGACGAGTAGCGGGCTGGCAAGAAAAATTGAGGCGTAGGTACCGATAACAATCCCGATTATTAAAGCCAGCACAAAATCGCGAATTGTCTCACCGCCAAAAAGTAAAATAGAAAATAGAGTTAATAAAGTTGCAAAACCGGTATAAAGCGAGCGCGTTAATGACTCATTAATACTTTTTTTAACAATAGATTCAAAGTCGCCTTCATAATATCTTTTTAAATTTTCGCGAATGCGGTCAAAAATAACAATGGTATCATTAATAGAGTAGCCCAAAATTGTCAGCAGGGCGGCAATGAAGGCGGCGTTAACTTCAACTTGATAAAAATGACCCAAAATACTAAAGATGCCGATGGTAATAATAATATTATGAAAAAGGGTAATCATTGAAATTACGCCATACTGCCAAGAAGGGACGGGTTTGCTGACTTTAATAAAAGCAACCGCGATATAAATAATCATGCCAGCCAAAGAAATAATAATTGCCCAGACAGTTTTTGTTTGCAGTTCTTTGCCGATGATTGGGCCAATTGAATCATATTTTATTTCGGTAACCAAATCATTATAAGTTTCATTAAGTTTGTTTAAAATTTGTTGGTGAGTTTCTTCGGTGATAGTTTCAAATCTTAAAATCATGCCATTGTCGCCGGTCAGCTGGGCGTTAATTGATTTAAGAAGCCCAGATTCTAAAAGCAGGGCGCTGACAGCCGGGCTTTGGGGACGATTTTCGCCAAATTCAATTTCCATAAGACTGCCGCCGGTAAAATCAATACCTAAGTTTAGTTTCCAGAAAAAAAATAACGCTAAACTTAAAATCACCGCGATGCCTGATAAAGTTAACCAAATTTTATTATATTTAATTATGTTCATGTTTTTTTATAGACAGCAGCCAGGGATATTTTTCAAAAAAGCTGCTTTTGATATTTAAAAATAATATTTTAGTTACAAACAGTGAAGAAAACATGCTAATAATAACACCAATCAGCAAGGTAATGGCGAAACCTTTGACAATGCTGGTTGAAAACCACATTAAAATAATACAAGTTAAAATGGTGGTATAGTTGCCATCGCGGATTGACGGCCACGCGCGCTGAAAAGAAATGTTGATTGCTTCAGAGACTCCTTTGCCGCTTTTAACTTCTTCTTTTAGCCGTTCAAAAATTAAAACATTGGCATCAACAGCCATGCCGATTGAAAGAATAAAACCAGAAATGCCGGCTAAAGTCAGGGTAACAGGAATTAATTTAAAAAGAGCCAGTAAAATCAGGCCGTAGAAAATCAGCGCGAGGTCGGCAAGCAGGCCGGGCAGGCGGTAGACGATTACCATAAAAATCGCGACTAAAATTAAACCGATGATGCCGGCTTGCAGCGATTTTTCAACCGAAAGTTTACCTAAAGTGGCGCCGACGGTCTGTTGAGAGATTAAATTTATTGGGACAGGGAGGGCGCCGGAGTTTAGACGCTGGGCAATTTTTCCGGCTTGCTCCAGGTTCATTGCGCCGGTGATGACAGCGCGGCCGTCGCGAATCTCTTCATTAATTATTGGAGCGTAGGCATCGTCTTTGGTAATTTTTCCATCGCTGGTTGTATCAATAATTGAATAACCGTCTAAAAAAATTCCTAATGGTTTGCCAACGTTTTTGGCAGTAATTTCCGCCATCAGCGCTTGGCCTTCTTCGTTAAATTCAAGAGTGATGAGCACGGCGTTGGTTTGAGGATCGGTTTCAATGCGCGCTTTTTTAAGTTGTTTGCCGGTTAAGCCGGTATAAGTCCAAACATCTGCAGGCAGACGAATATCAGCCAGCGTTGTTTTTTTAATTAAAATATGCGCGCAGTTAGTTTGATAATTTTCTCCACTCCCTTGCTCTCCAATTTTTTTTATAATATGATAACCGTAATTTGTTTCGGTAAGATGGTCGGAAGTTTGGTTGATGGCCAGTTCGTCAAAACAAGTTTTTTCAAATTCGGGAACGAGAGCATCTCTAGATTGCAGACCAATTTCTCCGCTTTTATATTTACTGCCTAAATCATCGGAGTATTCTTTTGCGAGCGCGGCAAAATCAGCATCAGGAGCAAGCGCTAAATTTAAGACGGTTTGGGCGCGATTTTTTTCTTCAGTATTTAGACTATCAATTTTATCTTGTTCATCGCGAGTTATATTTTCATTGCCGCCTACGGGTTCAGTTTTAAATTCTAGAAGCGGAGTTTCGCCAATCATTTTAATTGCTTCGGTAATATCAGTAATGCCGGCGAGATCAACAATTATCCGCCAAGTGTCGCCGGATTTTGCGGTTTGGACAACTGGCTCGGCAATGCCAAAAGAATTAACGCGGCGTTCAATAACGTCGCGGACGCCTTCTAAAGAGCTTGAGCGGTCTTGCGCCGGAATGTTAGTTATATCAGCTTGGTAAATTAAATGGGTGCCGCCGGCAAGGTCAAGGCCAAGCCGAAAAGGGCGATTAAAAAAACCGGATTGTTTAAAAAATTCCGGGAAGTCTACAAGAGCCGCAAAGACAGCGATAACCAAGATGCCCAAAAAGGCAAGGCGAATTTTTGAAGTTTTTCCCATGTAAAATATTGTATCAGATAGATTTAGTTTTGGCAAGAGATGCTATCATTAAAACATTTCCGCCAGAGGCGGATCAGCCTCGGGCTGAAAAATTTAAGAACATTAAAATAAAGATTGCCATATTGTTAACTTTTACTCCCCGGCATCCCGCTAAGCGGGACTAATGATACGAATGTGACTGATTGGCTGATTGACTGATTGTTTTATTGTTAAATTGTTAAATTGTTTTTTTTAAGTTATGTTTTGCCTTTTTTATTTTTTCAGCAGCCAGAAGAAAAATGGGCGGGATAGGAGGGTGGCGCCGAGTAAAAAGTAGAACCAATTGCCAACATCCCCATATTTATAAATTTCCAGGGCTGCCATGATAAAGATTACAATAATAATCACAATTTCACTTAAATAACAAGAAAGGTAACTGGTTTTGTACAAATTGTCATCCTTTTTTATTGTTGAATAAGTTTTGATTTTAAAATAAACTAAAACGACTATAATGGCAAGGAAAAAAATAAATGCAAAATAATTTTGATTAAAAGAATAATATAAAAAAAAGGAGATAGCTAAAATTAAGATTAAAGCTAAAAACCACTCAATAAATTTAATAAATAAATTTACCATTTTTATAAAGTTTAGAGAGAATTGGGTCGGATTTAAAAATAAAAATATTTTTTTTTACTTGATTGTAAAATTCGGGATAATGGATTCTGTTTATCCAGCGGCCTTGGAAAAATTGGCGGTAGGGCGGCTTTTGGTGGTGGGCGAGTTCATGGGCGATAACTGACAGGATTGATGAATATTTTTTTTGCTTGCCGGTTTTTGGAGTATAAATTTTTACGCGGACAAGTTTTTGTTTTAATTTTGTAGAGCCGAGAATATAGCGATTTTTTGATTTTTGCAGCGAGGCGGCCTGGCCGATTGTCTGTAAGGAGAAATTCTGCAGGCCTAAAATTTTACAGGCGCGCTGAAAAATATTTTGGCAGATTTGGTCGTGCATAGAATAGAAATTTAAAAATTATAGATGGATTACAGTCATATTATATAATAAAATTTGACAATTTTAAAGGGCGGGATGGAAATGTCAGATATGGCCAATAGGCATATTAACGAGAGTGCCTTTGAAGGAAAATGAGTGTGTTGGCGAGAACACTGACGCGCAGTAAGGATAACCAATATGCAATGAAGTAAATTATTTAGCAGTTTAATATGTAAAATAAAATTCCCACATCTTCTCACGATCGCGAGAAGATGTGGAAATTAACATTGAGATGGTTACAAAACTCCTTTAGCTGGAAATTTGTCCTTTTTGGCTGTCCCGCTAAGCGGGATCAAACTGCGCAAAATGATTTTCACCGTCCCGCAGACGCGGGACTACGCCTCAAATCATTTTGCTTGTTTTCCTCGTTTCGCTCAATCCCGCTCTGCGGGACGCTTAAAAGTAGTTTTGTAACCATCTCATTTTATATCTGATTTGGTTAATTTTTTCAGTTTAGTTTGCAGAAGTCGCAGTTGTTGACGAAGTTTCAGCCGGCGGGGTGAATGAATTTTGTTGTTCTAAAAATTTTAGTTCAATTTTTTCAACAATAACATCTTCAAGCGGGCGGTCATTTTCGTCGGTTTTAAGATTTTGAATTTTATCAACAATATCCATGCCGCTTATTACTTCGCCAAAGACAGTATGCTTGCCATCAAGCCAAGGGGTGTTTTCGGCAGTGACAATGAAAAATTGGGAGCCGTTGGTATTGGCGCCGGCGTTGGCCATGGCGATTTTTCCGCGGGTCAGTTTATAATCATTAATTTCATCCTCAAAAGTATAACCCGGACCGCCGGTCCCCCATTTTGTCTTGTCAGCTTCTTTAGAGAGCGGATCGCCGCCTTGAATCATAAAATCTTTAATTACCCGATGAAAGCGGGTTTGGTTATAAAAATTATTTTGGGAAAGTTGTGTAAAATTAGCAACGGTTTTTGGAGCGGCTTGCGGATAGAATTTAACAGTAATTTCACCAAGATTTGTAACCAGCGTCGCTTCGTTTGCTAATCTAATTTCTTGAGTCGCATCGGTTTGATTATCATTTTCAATATCAGTTACAGCAACATCTAAAGTAGCCGCTTCGCCTGGTTTTATCGAATCTTTTTTAGGTTCAAGATTTTGTTCCCAGAACCGGAAATTAAATTCGCAGCCGGAAATAGTCAAAGATAATGCTAACAAAATTAATAAAATAGCGGTTTTTTTCATAAAATTAAAATTAAGAGTTAGTATTGTTCCCGTTGTTTTATTTTAATTTGTCCGCGGAAATTTGTCAATTTATCTGTTATGCACAGGTTAATCACGTTTTTGACCATTGACAGTAAAATATAAATTTACTTTTCTTTTTTTAAAATTGGCAGATGTGGATAAGTTAAAAATAGATTAAACGTGACTGCTAACAAATATTAATCCTGCGGAGG
>CAYHQU010000022.1:0-8346 GCA_964358955.1 uncultured Gammaproteobacteria bacterium
ACGGCGACTTTTTGCATATCATATTCGGAGACGCGGCCGGACAAGACAAGTTGTTCAATTTCCGGATTCATGGTCATGACTTCATAGATGCCGATTCTCCCCCAAAAGCCCAGGCCTTGGCATTTGGGACAGCCGCGGCTTTTATAAAATTTTAGTTTAGAAAAATCAACTTTAATATTTGATTTTAGTGGCAGTTGTTTCAGAATGTTTTCAATTTTTTGCAGAGTAACTTTTCCGAGATGGTCGGATTCTTTACAGTCGGGACAGAGGCGGCGGACAAGGCGCTGGCCGACCATTGCGTTTATGGCGGGCGCTAATAAAAAAGGTTTGACGCCCATTGAGAGCAGGCGGGGAATTGTGCCGGAAGCGTCGTTGGTATGGAGAGTTGAAAGCACAAGATGGCCGGTTAGAGCGGCGTTCATGGAGATGTCGGCGGTCTCTAAGTCGCGGATTTCGCCGACCATAACAATGTCTGGGTCTTGGCGGAGAATGGAGCGCAGGCCGTTGGCAAAAGTATAATTTTTTGCGGCATCAACTTGGCTTTGGTTAATGCCTTCAAGACGATATTCAATTGGGTCTTCAATAGTTATTATTTTTATATCCGGGGTGTTGAGTTTATTTAAAATTGCATAAAGAGTTGTGGTTTTGCCGGAGCCGGTTGGGCCGGTTGTAACAACCATGCCGTTTGGATTGGCAATTTCGCGCGAAAGTTTTTCAAAAGTTTTGCCTTCAAGCCCCAAAGTTTCCAAAGTTAAGCTTACCGCGGAAGACATTAGCAGGCGCATGACAATACTCTCGCCATAGCCGGTCGGCAGAACGGAGACGCGAACATCAATTCTTTCTTTAGTTAAATAGATGGTAAAGCGGCCGTCTTGGGGGCGTTCGGAGACATTAATTTTAAGTTTAGCGAGGAGTTTCACGCGAGCAATGATTTTAGGCCAATTTTCTTTATCAATCGCGGCGACGTCATGCAAAATGCCGTCAACGCGGAAGCGGACTTTTATAAGATTTTGTTCGGCTTCAATATGGATATCGGAAGCGCGCGATTTAATCGCGGCGGCGATAACTAAAGTTATTAGATCGGTCAGTGAAACCGACTTAGCTTTTCGTTCCAAGTCTTTAAAGGTTATAATTTCTTCTTTATATTTTAGAAAATCTTTTTCAAAGATTTCAACGCCCAAGGGAGCTTCTTTAATTTTAGGCAGAGTTTTGTACAAGGCATAAGCTTTATTAAAGCTATATTTGGAAATTAGATGGCCTTTTGTTTGGCGGCGGTGTTTTTTTCGGAAATCATTTAGGAATTTTTGGACGTCGGGGCGGTTTGGTTCGGTTACGCCGATGTTAATTATTTTATCATCATCATAAAAACAGATAATTTTTAGCTGGCTTGAGGTTTGTTCGGGGATGAGGCGCAAAGATTCAGGCCGAATGGCAAGGCCGGAAAGATAGATATAAGACAGTTTTAAAGACGCCGCTAATTTTTTGGTTTCATTTTCTTTGTCTTTAATTGCGATATCTTTCATTTTGGCGGAAAATTTTTCAGCAACAGCCGAAGAAGAGATCTCTGGCTTTTTGTTTGACAGAAAGTTTTTTAGTGAAAAGTTAAATTTATCTTTGGACATACCCGGTAGTAGTCCCGCCTTTATTTATCATTTAAAAAGCGGAATAAAATCAATGAATAAATTTATTTATATCTGCCCAGCTGATACCGTAATGTTGCGGGATCACTACTGGGCATAGACTTGTAACTTGCAGCATGTCACCCTGTGGGTGATAAAAATATTAATTAGTCTGATTTTTTTGTTTCGCGGAATAAAAGGTTCCAGGCGGTCCAATGGATAGCGGCAAAGATTGAAAAGATTAAAATTCCGATAAAAATTGTCAGAATAAAAAATAATTTAACACTGAAAATTAAGCCGGAGGCGCTGCCAAGCCAAGCGGAGGCGGCGATAAAGTTAGCGACGATTAAATCTAAAATATATTTAATGACTATAAAAGTTATTCCCAATAAAAAATCAATTACAAAAAGAGATAAAATCAGCTTAAGGACGGAAGCCCAGTTTTTTTTAAGCAATGTCAACGAGGTTTTTAGGGCGGGAATTAGCGGCAGGTTTTCAAGCAGGATAGCGATGGCGGTAAACTTTGTCAGGGCCGAGCAAGTTACAGTTACGAGAGAAAAACAAATAAATAATAATATAAATAAGATATAGTTATAGTTTATGGAGAGTCCGAGGAGGTAAAACAAAAAAACCAATATTGCTTTTAGCGCTAAATCTAAAGTAAATATTGGCCAGAATTTTTTTATGCCGTAGCCGAGCAATTTTTTAAGTTGAATAATTTTGTTTTCGGAGGAAAAACTTATTTTTAAAATTATGGCGGCGTGAAAAATTACCGAAAGCCAGATGAAGAAAACGGCAATTAAAGCGATAAAGATCAGGATCAGCAGCAGGACTAAAAACTGGAGCGGCTGTTTAGCGATTATTGCTCCTAAATTATTAAGACCTTCGGCGGTAAATAAATTAGAGCCAAATAAAATTTGGAAAAATTCAGCGATGGCTCCATTTTCGCCCAGTCCGAGACTTTGGACAATGATGGCCTCAATTTCACCAATGGGCGCAAAAATTAGCGTCAGAATGCTTATCAGGGCTAAAGATTTATTTTTCCAGACAAGCTGCAGCGATTTTTTGATTATATTTTTGATGTTGATTTTACCCCCCATAGAGATTTTGTTAATTATTTAGCTTATTTATCGTCAGCTGGTTTATCGTTTATCGCCGCCAGTATTTATTTTTGTTTTTGGGTAGATATTTTAGAGTGATGAAACAGGGCTTCAAATTCGTCGCGTTCTATTGTTTCTTTTTTTAGGAGCAGGGCGACGATTTCTTCAAGTTTTGGTTTCATTTTGGAAATAATATTTTCGGCGGTTTTTCGAGCGTTGCCGATAAAATTTGAGATTTCTTTATCAATTTGTTCGGCGATTCTTTCGCTGTAGTTGCGCTGCTCGGTTATTTCGCGGCCTAAAAAAATTAGTTCTTCGCGTTCGCCAAAAGTCCGCGGCTCTAAGGTTTCACTCATGCCGTAGTCGGTTATTAGTTTTTTGGCCAGACGGGTCGCTTGTTTAAGGTCGTTTGAGGCGCCGGTTGAAACATCGCCGAAAATTTCTTTTTCGGTGGCATAGCCGGCCAGGAGGACGGCCAGCTCTTCGGTAAATTCAACTTTTGTTTTAAAATATTTATCCTGCTCGGGCAGTTTTAGAGTGTAGCCGGCGGCGCGGCCGCGGGCGATGATAGAAATTTTTCGGACCGGATCAACATTTGGAAGCTCGTGGGCGACTAAAGCGTGGCCGGCTTCATGATAGGCGGTTATCTTTTTTTCTTTTTCAGATAAGATATGGCTTTTACGTTCGGGGCCGAGCAGAACCTTATCAACGCTTTCTAAAATATCAACCGTTTCAATTTGTTTTTTGTCGCGGCGGGCGGCAAGTATTGCCGCTTCATTAAGCAGGTTTGATAAGTCAGCGCCGCTAAAGCCGGGAGTCCTTTCGGCAGCGTCGCGGAGTGCGACATTTTTGGCAAACGGTTTATTTTTAGCGTGGACGGCTAAGATTTCTTCGCGAGCGTTGATATCGGGCATATCTAAAACAACTTGGCGGTCAAAGCGGCCGGGGCGAAGCAATGCGGGGTCTAAGACGTCGGGGCGGTTGGTCGCGGCCATAACGATCAAGTTGGTATTAACATCAAAACCGTCCATCTCAACCAAAATTTGGTTTAGAGTTTGTTCGCGTTCGTCGTTAGAGCCGCCGAAGCCGGCGCCGCGTTGGCGGCCGACAGCGTCCAGCTCATCAATAAAAACAATGCAGGGCGCGTTGCGCTTGGCTTTTTGAAAAAGGGAGCGGACGCGGGAGGCGCCGACGCCGACAAACATCTCAACAAATTCCGAGCCGGAGATGTTAAAGAAAGGCACATGGGCCTCCCCGGCAACGGCTCGGGCAAGCAGAGTTTTGCCGGTTCCGGGCGGCCCGAAAAGTAAAACGCCTTTTGGCGTCCGAGCGCCAAGAGCAAGAAATTTTTTTGGGCTTTTTAGAAATTCAACAATTTCCATCAGCTCTTCTTTTGCTTCTTTAATGCCGGCAACATCTTTAAAAGTAACAATATTTTTTTTCTGGTCGGGTTTAATTTCACGGGCGCGGCTTTGGCCGAAAGACATGGCGCGGGAATTGGCGCCTTGAACCTGGCGCATCATAAAATAGATAAAGCCGACAATTAGCAAAAACGGCAGAAGAAAAGGTAAAATGGCGGAAAGCCAAAAGTTTAGCCCTTCGTTTTCTTTGACTTCAATAGAGACTTTGCTTAATTTTTCGGGGTTGACTTGATAATTTTTTATTAAATCGCTGAATGACTCGTTAGTTTCTTTGCTGACCGTTTGTTTTGCGCCGTCGTTTAATATAATATTAAGTTCGCCGCCGCGGACAGTAATTGATTTAATTTTTTCCTGGTTAAGTTCGTTGATTAAAGTTGTAATATCAACTTTTTGCGAATCGGAAATCGGCGCGGCATAAATACTAAAAAGTCCGGCAATGACCAGAAAAACAATGAAAAAAATTAAGAAGTTTTTGGTTAGAGATTTCATAAGCTAGTTGTTTAGTTTCATGACATTGTTACAATTATTGAATATTGAAGATCGGGAGGTGGGAGTTGAACTCCGGGAGGCGCAACTAGTAATTAGTAACTAGTAATTAGGGCTATGAACTGATATTATTATATCATTTTTATTGCCTTAAGAGCAACTTTAATTAAATAGAGAGAAATGTTATAATATTATTATATGCCCAGTAGTGAAATTTCGATAATTATTAAAGAATAAATAAAGCTGGGCTAATAAACACTATAAAATTAATTTATAATCAGCAATTTCGATAACTTTTTAGATTAAGACATCGAAATTCTACTACTGGGTATACCCAGTAGTGATCCCGCAGCATTACGGTATCATCTGGGCAGATGTAAATAAATTTATTCATTGATTTTATTCCGCTTTTTAAATGATAAATAAAGGCGGGACTACTACTGGGTATGGAGACGGAAAAACAAAAATTGTTTCCCCATGATTATTTGCTTAAATACACCTTAGTGGCGATAACGCCGCGGTGGATTAAGCCGAATTATATTACAATTTTACGGCTGGCGATGACGCCGGTTGTAACTTGGTTTATGATTTTTGGGAGATATAAAGAGGGAGTGATTTTATTTTTGTTGGCGGCGATAACGGATGCCTGGGACGGCAGTTTGGCGCGGGTTAGAGGACAAATTACGGTTTGGGGACAGACATACGATCCGCTGGCTGACAAACTTTTAGTCGGTTCAATGTTTGTTGCGGTAGCTTTAGGACCCATGCCGTTGCTGACGCTTTTGATGATTGGGATTGATTTTTCATTTGTTATCGCCGCTTGGTATTGGCTTAGAAAAGGATTTGAAGTTAAAGCCAACTGGTGGGGAAAAATAAAAATGTTTTTGCAAGTTTTGGGGTTGGTAATTTTAATTATTGCAATTTTGCTGCAGTCAGCTTGGCTTTATAATTTATCCGGCGCGGTGTTTATCGCGGCAATGGGGTTTGCGGTTATTAGTTTGATTACGCACGGAATCTGAAGATTTCAGATTTTTGATTTCAGATTTCAGATTTATCTTTATTATTTTTTTCAGCCGGATTGGCAGGGGAAGTTTTTTCTTTTTTAACTTTCTTTTCTTTCGCCGGTTCGGCGGTTTTGGCGTCGGCTTTTTCCGCCCGAGGCGCTGTGCCTGCCTCTGGCATGGGATCAGCCTTGGGCTGATTTTTTTCCCTTTTTTCTGATCTCTTCTTTAGACTTAAACCCAGACGATGATTTTTAGGTTCTATAGAGAGGATAGTAAATTCAAGCTCGTCGCCGACTTTGGCGATTTGGTTAACATCGGTTACTGGCTTGTCGGAGAGTTCGGAGATATGGGCGAGGCCGTGGATGTCAGAGTCAAGTTCAACAAAAAGACCAAAGGGATTGACTTTTAGGACTTTACCTTTAACGAGCTGGCCGGACTGATATTTTTTGTCAATATTTTCCCAGGGGTCTTTTTTTAATTTTTTTGAGGATAAAAAGATTTTAGAGCCGGAAATTTCAATAATTTCGGCTTTAATGGTTTGGCCGACTTTGACGATATTTTCCGGATTGTCAATCCGCTGCCAGGCAAGTTCGGAAATATGAATTAAGCCTTCTAAGTGCGGACCAAATTCAACAAAGACGCCAAAATCGGTAATGGCGGTAATTTTGCCTTCAACAACATCGCCGACTTTAAAGCGGGAGATAACATCTTTTTGTTCTTCTTCCCAGGCGGCTTTTTCGGAGATAATAAGTTTATTTGAGGCCTCGTCGGCGTCCAAAACTTTGACTTTTAATTTTTTGCCGACGCAGGATCTTAAACGTTCTAAAATTTTTCCTTTATCGCCGCCGGGAACGCGCGGATAATTTTCCGGGCTTAGCTGGGAGACGGGCATAAAGCCGGAGATTTGGCCGACTTTTGCCATCAGGCCGCCCTTGTTAGCGTCGGAGATTGTAACCGTAATTATTTCACCGCTTGTTTTTAGGACATTAAGATGGTCCCAAGCTCGCTGGTGGCCGGCAAAGCGGAGTGAGAGTTCCATCTCTCCGTTTTCGTTTTCAAACTCAACCACTGTCGCTTCAACTTCGTCGCCGATTTTTAGGTCGGCGTTTTCATCGCTTTCATCATAAAATTCGCGGCCGCGGATAATACCGGTTGTCAGGCCGTCAATATCAAGCCGAAGCTCGGAGCTTGAAATATCAATTATTTTACCCTTGATAATATCACCAACTTTGGGAATTTTGGTGTATTCACTGGCAGCCAGGATTTTTTTTAGTTCGGAGTTTTCGGCGCTTTCGGCCGTGGTCTTTTGGGTTTTTGATTCAGACATAGTTATTAATTAGATTTAACCCGAAAGGCGAACTTTCGAGTCTCCCATGGAGGTGGGAGTTTGTTAAATAAGTATAATTTAGTATACATTATTTTTGGGAAAAAGGCAAGAGGCGGGTGTCATTAAAACATTAAAACACGAGAACATTAAAACAAGTTTCTTGCAACGTGTAGCTTGTAATCCCGCGGTGGCGGGACAGGATTGTAACGCAAGACGATAGTGGGAACACAAAAATATAAGAAGACGTATTGTTCGATTGTTTTATTGCTCTATTGCTCGATTGTTATTAGAAAATTTGAGAATATTATTAGTTGTATAAGACGTATAAGTCGTATAGAATTTAGTTTTGGAAAAAAAACCCACCGAGTGTGCGGCGGGTATTAAAGAGCAAATGAAAGAGCAGGTGAAGGAGCGGTTGTTAGATTAGCCGTCCGAGTCTGCTGCCCCGAAGGATATCCAAGGGAGTTGGGGCGTCGGATTTTCGGCGCGGGATTTCTATGTATAGTATGGACAGTCGTGGGGTCGGATGTCGGAAAAGACTATTGCCGCTTTTCTTGCCAGCGCTTCTAATCGTTTTGGATCATTGGGAGTTAAGGGTAGTAGTTCACCTTTAGGAGTTGAGGGCAGGAGTTCATCTTTTTCTGGGGCAGAGCTGCCAACGCGGCAGACGCAGCGTGTTACTAGTCCATTAAGTTCGGTTGCCAGAATTCTAACTTGGTCACCATCCAATGAATGAGAGTCAAGGGCTTGGCGGATATTATAGAGGGCGATTTGGATTGGTCGGGGAAGCGGGGTGGTTTCCATTGGGCACTCCTTTCTTTATGACATAGAATGGACTCGCGTGAACTAATCTACACGCATTAGTCATGTTTTTGAAAGATCAGCAATAAGTTAGTAGTGAGTTTTATTGGTGGTAATGGTTGCCATTTTCCTTTTGCCGTCTCGTCAACTCGTCCAATGATTGCCGCCACTACGTCGGCAACATCCCGATCACGGACGTTCAGGGTGTCAACTATAAAAACGCCATTGCCAATCTCATCAGATCTGCCAGTTATTTTTTTTCTATAGGGGTTATCGTTCATGACTTCCTCCAAAAGCAATTTTGTTAAAAGAGCGAATATCAGCGCGGGGCGCTGATGCCAAGAAAACGTTTCTTGGTAATTTTAGTTTCGCAGGGGGGCGGGGCAAGGGCAAGGGGCGGGTGTCATTAAAACATTTCCGCCCCTAGGCGGATCAGCCTTGGGCCGAAAAACACGAGAACATTAAAACAAATTTCTTGTAACGTGTAACTTGTAACGCAAGACGACGACGGGAGCACAGAAACGCAGAAAACATAAAAACACCAGCGGGCAGTGGAGACGCGGGGGGGTGCCCCCCGGGCGACGCCCC
>CAYHQU010000022.1:8356-11202 GCA_964358955.1 uncultured Gammaproteobacteria bacterium
CGGAGTCCCCTTCGGGAGACTCCGCCGGGGAGGGGAATATGGTGGGCGGGTGGCCCGGGATGCGCGCCGGACGTATAAGTCGCATCGGATGTATAGGTCCGTATAGGACTTATACGTCTTATAGGACCTATAAGACGTATAAGACGGATGCCCCCTCACCCTTAATCCCTCTTCCCGCAACTGCGGGAGGATAGGGAGAAGGCCCTTTTTCACCCTTATTTTTTTACACAGTTTTTTTAAAATAGGTATGGACTTTATGTTTTTTTTATGTTAAAATTAGTCTAAGAAAAGGAGATATTTTTATGCCACTTTCTGGGGACAGAATTAAACAATCAGAGCTGCGGCGGGTGGTTAAGGATTCGCTAAAAACCAGATATGCGCCAAGGGCGGTTAAGGATAAATTTAGAGAACTGGGAATTACTTCGGATTACAAATCGGTCAGCAGAAAAGAGGCGGAGGCGGCGCTTTTAGATTTAAAAGGGGCGGGCGTAATCGGGAATAAAGCGTCGGAAAAAAAATTGGCGCAGACCGCGTTTAGCGGAGCGGAAATTAGCGGCAAGCCAAAAAAATTATTAGGGTCGGTTGCGCGGCGGCTGCCGCAAAAAACATCTTACAAAGATTTGAAAAAATTGATTGCCTGGGCGGGAAAAAAATCTTATGTCGGACAGACAAAAGCGGTTAAAGAGATTTTAAAAGCGGCGGGGATTACCGCTTATCCATACCGAAAAATTAAGCGTGAGCAGGTAGTTGATATTATAAATAAATTGCAGAGGAAGGGTTTAGTTAAAGGAGGTTTGACTTCAAGATTAAAAAAAGATTGGCAAGTTTATGAAAAATTTTTAAAAAGCGGCGCGGCGGGCGGCGAGGCGAGATATTTAGGAGCGAGATTTTTGCCGATAACAATGGACCGATACAGTTTTTTACATCATTTAGAAAGTGTTGGCGGCAAGGCGGCGGTTTTGCGCGCGAAAGTTATTATGCGCGAGTGGAGTTATGACGCTCATGACGAGCTTGGGCGGAAACAGGTGGAGAAAGTTTTAAGACGAATGCAGAATGAAGGAGTTATCGGCAGAACTTTTACTAAAGAGCCGATCGGAAAACAAATTGCCAAAAAAGAAAGTTTACGGAAGGCCTGGGTGGCGATGGGAATTGCGGAAGAAGACGAGGTAGGCGGCCGGTATAGAATGCCGGAGGAAAGATTGCCGGAAGGAGTCGCGCGCACTGTGGCGGGCGGAACAGAAATTAGACCGGGACTGGCGGGAGAAAGCCGGGAAGTGGTGGGGACAAGAAAGGAGGAAGAGGCGCCGGTAACAAATATTGAGCAATTAATGAAAGCGAAAAAAGAGGCGGATGAAGATAAACTGTCTGATCCGTTGGCGGGAGCGGAATGATGCTAAGTTAAAAGTCCAAAGTCCAAAGTTAAAAGTCAATATGGCCGCAATAATAAAATACTTTTGACTTTTGACTTTGGTTGCTTTAGTAACCATCCCGCTAAGCGGGATTAAAGCGAAGCTTTAACTTTTAACTTGAAATTATTATGCCCAGTAGTGAAATTTCGATATTTATTAAAGAATAAATAACGCTGGGCTAATGATGCGATAAAATTAATTCATAATCAGCAATTTCGGTTATCTTAATTTAAGACATCGAAATTCTACTACTGGGTATGTATATTACATGGCATGGATTATCATGTATCAAATTGCAGGGCGATAATGCTACCGTTGTCTGCAATCCAATTAATAAAGACAGCGGGCTTAAAGCGCCAAGATTTTCCGCAGACATTGTGACTTTAAGCAATGAGAGTTATTTAACGAATGTTGAAAATATTAAGGGAATAAGCGCGGAGAGGCCGTTTATAATCAGCAGCGCCGGAGAATATGAAATTAAAGACGCTTTTATTTATGGAATTTTTTGCCAGCACGAAAAAGATGAAAATAAGATTGATTGTAAAAACACAATTTATAGAATTGAAATTGACGGGATGACAGTTGTGCATTTAGGGGATCTATCCCATCCATTTAGCAACGGACAGCTGGAAAATTTAAAGACAGTTGATATTTTAATTTTACCTGTTGGCGGCGGGCAGGTGATAGACGGCAAACAGGCGTTTATTCTAGCCAATCAGATTGAACCGCGGCTGGTTATTCCGGTTTATTATAAAACGCCGGGGTTAAAAATAAAGGTTGACGGGCTAGATAAATTTTGTCATGAAGCGGGGGTTTGTCCGACCGAGACGGTTAGCAAATATAAAATCGCGAAGAAAGATTTGCCGGCCGAGGATATGAAAATTGTAGTTTTAAGTTTAGTATAAGACGCGATGATTGAAAGATTGTCAACGGGAGCAAAAAAAATTATTTTAGCCGTCGGGGTTGCCGCGGCAAGCTTAGCGATTATTTTTATAAAATTATTTTTTTTCAGCGATTATGAAATTGAAAAAAAACCGCAGACAGAAAGCGGTTTTGTAAAATACGGAGCGGACGTTGAAAGAATTTGGTCGGAATCCAAACAACAGTTTAGCGCGATAAAACAGCAGACGGAGGAACTTTTTTCCGAGCTTGGCGAGACAAGCGCGACAACAGCAAGCAGTACGGCCGGCGCAGAAAGTCCAACAACTAATATTAATATCAGCGAAGAGGAAATTGAGAAAATAAAAGCGGAGCTTGAGGTAAGGGCGACGACGACGGGGCATTAGTTGGCAAGGTGGTAAGTTGCTATGGACATCACATTATGAAAACGCACCAGTCCGCTAGAAAAATTGTGGCCTGGCGCAGTTTTGGAGTAAGCATTTTTTTTGAGTCGTAGTCCCGCTTAGCGGGATGAAAAAATTTGCCTGCAAAATCCGA
>CAYHQU010000023.1:0-11009 GCA_964358955.1 uncultured Gammaproteobacteria bacterium
TATTCGGTAGCTTTTGTCCATTTATCCGGCATCAAAATATTTAATTTTTTTAAGTCAGCTTTAAAGGCGGAAAAATATTTATCAGCAATTCTTTTCAGACTCGCAACAGACGGCTCAAGTTTTTCGCGCGCCAAGGCGCGCATCATTTTATCTTCGCCAAAATCGGCGTCGGATACCAGATGGCCGACATCGGTAACATTTACAATATGCTTAACTTTATAGCCATTATAAATAAGAACGCGGCGTAAAATATCTTCAAATAAATAGGAACGCAAATTGCCAATATGCGAATAATTATAAACAGTCGGGCCGCAAGCATACAGCCCAACTTTTTTATCAACGAGAGGAATAAATTCTTCTTTTTTGCGAGTTAAGGTATTAAATAATTTTAGCTTCATACTGATTATATTCTATCATTAATATAAACTAAAATCAACACTTTAAAAAACTAAAAAACGACTATAAATTATTTTAGCCGTTTTTATATTCACTATATTTTTCCTTAGCGCCTTTCCGCCCGACTAACTGTCGTCTTAAGTCCACTCTTTCCCCTGCCGCACGAGTAGCTCGTTGGCAAATTGCGGGTCGGCCATTATTTCTTTGACGATTTTTTCCATTCGCATTCCCTGCGAACCTTTTATTAAAATTATATCGCCATCGCCGATGCGGCTTTGCAAAAACTTACCGGCTTCAGAAGTGGCGGCAAAAGAAAAGATAAGATCTTCAGACATGCCGGCGGTTTTGGCGTTTTTGGCAATATCGCGCGAGAGCTCGCCGACGGTAATTAAAACATCAATATTTAACTCGGCGACAAGAGCGCCGATTTCGCGATGAGCCGGCTCGGACAGACCGCCAAGTTCAAGCATATCGCCGAGCACGGCGTAGCGGCGAGAGCCGGGCGGAACTTTAAGGCCGGTTAAAACTTTTAGGGCGGCGGCGGCGGCCTGCGGCGAGGAATTATAAGTGTCATCAATTATCTGCGTTTTTTTAATACCTGATATTAAATTCATTCTTCCGGGCGGCGATTTGTATTTTTTTAAGGCCGCGGCAATTTCAATTAAATTCAGATTGTACCGGGCGCCGACGGCAAAAGCCGGCAAGACGGAATATATTAGATGAGACGCGATAATATTTTCAAGCGTTACCGGCAAAACGTTGCCCTGATAGCGAATTTTAAAATTTATTCCGGTATTATTTTTTATCTCGCTCGCTCCAACGCCCGAGTTAGCGCCAAAACCAAAGGTTAAAATTTTGGCTTTTGTCAAAGACGCCATTTCGGCCACCAACTTATCATCATTATTTAAAATTGCAAGACCATCCTTTGGCAAGGCCTTAATAAGTTCGCCTTTCTCCTTGGCGACACTTTCTAAATTTTTAAAAAATTCCGTATGGACCGGCGCGACGGCGGTAATAATGCCGATTTTCGGCTTAACAAAAGAAGCCAAGTATTTAATATCGCCAGGATGGTCGGCGCCAAGCTCAAGAATTAAAATTTGCGGATATTTTTTATCTTTAAATAAAATCAGGCGTAACCCCGCAAACCCCACAGACAACCAGCGAAATAAAGACTTTCCGCCGGATTCTTTGCCGATAATTGTTAGCGGGATTCCAATTTCATTGTTGTAATTTTTAATATTTTTTCTAACATTAAATTTTTGTTCAAGCACGATAAAGATGGCTTCCTTGGTTGAAGTCTTTCCAACGCTGCCGGTGATGGCGATGACGTCGGGATTGTACTTGCGGAGAATAGCGGAGGCAAGTGCTCGCAGGATTTTTTTAAGTAATTTTTTCATGGATTTAATTTTCAATTTCCAATTTTTAATTTTCAAATTCGCATATTAAAAATTGGCTATTTGAAAATTAACTGAAAATTAATAGCGATTACCGTTCTGGCGGGATATGATAATACTCTAAGATAAATTTTGCCAGCTGACCAAAGACGACGGCGGAGGTGCTTTCGGCAAATTTTCCAATTTTTGGTTTTTCTAACTTTACCAGCATTACAATTTTCGGGTCAGTGACGGGAGCAAACCCCACAAAAGTATGATTAGCGTCAGCGCCGTAACGGCCGCCGGCGGCGATCTGCCCGGTGCCGGTTTTACCGGCGACATAATAACCAGCAACGCCGGCATATTTGCTGTGTCCATTTTCCACAACGGAGGTAAGCATTCCTTTAATAACAGCGGCCGTCTTCGGATTAATTACTTGGTTGACAATTTGCGGCTCGGTTTTAGCTTGGCGGCCATCAGAATATATTAACTCATCAACAAGATACGGCTTCATTAATTTACCACCATTTGCCAGCGCCGTAAAGGCGGCAACAAGCTGAATTGGCGTGACAGTAATTCCTTGACCGAAAGAGGCGGTTAAAGTATAAATTTCGCCTTTTTTATCTAAATTAGAAATATTACCCGGCTGCTCGGTGTCTAAAGTAATCCCGGTAATTTTTCCAAAACCAAATTTTTTTATATACTCGCGAAATTTTTCGCGGCCGATTTTATCGGCAACAAAAACCGATCCGGTATTTAATGATTTTTCAAGCACCTGCGTCATTGTTTGAACGCCGTAACTTTTAAGATCGGAATTTTTAATCGGCTCGTGGCCGATTATTTTAACTTCGCCAGTATCTTCGTAAGTAGAATCCGGCGTTACCAATTCTAGATCCAGGGCGATTGCCAGGGTGAAGGCCTTAAAAACCGAGCCGGGCTCGTAGTCATAAAAAACTGCCGGGTTGTTAAAAATATTTATATCTTCAATTTCATTATATTTATCAGGATCAAAATCGGGATAACTGCACATCGCCAACACCGCGCCGGTATTTGGCTCGGAGACGATTATGGTTCCGTTTAGGGCCTCAAAATTTACAACTGATTCTTTTATTTTTTGACAGGCGTATAGTTGGATTGCGCGGTCTAATGTTAAAACTAAATTTTTGCCGTCAATCGGTTTTGTTATTTTGCGATCGCCGACGGTAACAAGCTCGCCGCGCGCGTCTTTAACCGATTGAATCAGGCCGAACTGCCCGGCAAGCTCGGATTCAAAAAAACCTTCAAGCCCATATTTTCCCTGTTTTGATTCGCCCTGAAAACCGACAAAACCTAAAACCTGCCCGCCGAAATTTTCTTCCGGATAATAACGGTAGGGTTCGGCCAAATAATAAATTCCGGGCAAATCAAGTTTTTTTAACTCCTCAACTTGTTCTTTGGAAATTTTATTTTTTATCGGTTCGTACGGGTCGTTGTATTTTTTAAACTTGGGAATCAAGGCTTTCCATTCCTCTTCTTCTAAATTTAATATCGGCGTTATCTTGTCAATTACTTTTTGGTAATCAGTAATTTCGCGCGGATCGGCGTAGACCAAATAATAATCTTTGTTGGTGACAACCGGATAGAGTTTATCATTCTCTTTAATATAAATTGAGCCGCGGACGGGCGTTATTGTCTTTTTTAAAAGATGGCTTTGTTCGGCAAGCGAAGAATAAAAATTATGCGAGATAATCTGCAAATAGAAAAAACGGGCAATTATTACAATACTGATTAAAAAAAATAAGGAACTCAAAATTGTAATTCTTCTGTCCCTTGAAATATTTTTTCTAACCGTATAATGTCGGACTAAAACATTCATTGAGTTAAAGCGACTTGGTCGGCTTTCTTGACTAAATATTCAACTTGGTCGGCGCTTACCATCTCAAGTTTGGATACTTTGGCGCTGATTTCTTGAACGGATTGCATTTTTAAAATTTTATCATTTAGCTCTTTGGAGGTCGCTTTTAGCTCGGTAATATTATTTTCTAATTTTTTTATTTTATATCCCCTGGTTGCCAAATTATTCATCTGCACAACATAAACAATTAACGAGGATAAAATTAGAATTACTGAAAAACAAATACCAATTTTTGGATTCCAGCCAAACCTGAGGCCGGGGCGTTTGGTTTTTGTTTTTCGGCAACGTTTTGACAAGTAGAAGAATTTACACATATTTTTTGTTTATATTTTTTCGGCAACTCGCAGTTTAGCGCTTCGGGCCCGAGGATTTTTATTTATTTCAGCCACCGATGGCGTAATTGGTTTTTTGGTTATAATTATTAAAGTTTTTTTATGGCTGCACTGGCAGACGGGAAATTCCGGCGGACAGACGCAGCCGCGGCTTTCAAGTTTAAAAAATTGCTTCACGACGCGATCCTCCAGAGAATGAAATGAAATCACGGCGAGGCGGCCTTTTGGTTTTAGAATTTCGGCTGCCTGCGGCAGAACCGCTTCCAGATTTTCCAACTCATTATTAACGGCGATGCGCAGCGCCTGAAAAATTTTTGTCGCGGGATTTATTTTTGACGGTCTTTTATAAAATTTACCGTAGACACTTTTTACAATTTCCACCAGCCGCGAGGGCTTTTCAATTTTTTGTTTATCACGTTCGGCTTCAATTTTTTTAGCGATTGGGATCGCAAGCCGCTCTTGCCCAAAATCGCGAAAAATTCTTATTAACTCCCCGACTTCATATTCGTTAACAATTTTTTCGGCGGTCAGCTCTTGGGATTTGTCCATTCGCATATCCAGCATGTCGGCATTAAAACTAAATCCCAGTTTTGGATCATCAAGCTGCATTGAAGAGACACCGAGATCAAGCAGAATTCCACTGATGTCCCGAAAATTATTTTGTTCCACGATTTCTTTTAAATTTTTAAAGTTGTCATGAACTGCGATCAGTCGACCTGTATTTTTTAAAGATTCTACAGCGACGGCAGAGGCGTCAATGCCAAGTAATTTTCCAGCCGGTGCGGTCCGTTCTAAAATGGCGCTTGCATGCCCGCCACCGCCAAGGGTGCAATCTATAAAATTCTCATTTGGTTTTGGGTCCAAATATTCAAGCACCTCCTTAATTAGCGCTGGCTCGTGTTTCATTATTTTAAGATTTCAAATTTGTAGGGCAGGCGCCTTGCCTGGCATTTGTCAAGCTGGGGGCCTGACCGACTTTTCTATACACCTAACTCTCCAAGGGCTTCGGCAATATCGCCGCTTTTTTGCTCGGTTCCGGATTTATATTTATTCCACTTAGCTTCATCCCAAATTTCCAGCCGGCTGTAGAGCCCAGCAATAATAACTTTTTTTGTCATTGAGGCATATTTGCGCAAATACTCGGGCAGCATGATTCGGCCTTGCGAATCTAAGTCAACGTCCATGGCGCCGGCAAGCATGAGCCGGGCAAAGGCGCGGGTATTGGCTTTGGAGATCGGCAGGGCGGCTAGTTTATCGGCAAGTTTTTGCCACTCTTCTTTTGTATATAAAAAAAGACAGTCGTCTAAACCCCTGGTTACGACTGCGCCTTTGGAAATTTTTGGGCGAAACTTAGCCGGGACAGCCACTCTGCCTTTTGAATCAATTGTGTGTTGGTATTCGCCGATAAACATGGATTTATAATTCATCTAATAATTCACCTAATTTCAAATTCACCTAATATCATGCCAGGGGCAGATGCGCCTCGGGCGCAAAATGCTAAAATCTAAATGTCCAATATTTAATTTAGGCATTTAGTTATTTGAAATTTTATTGGGAATTAGGTGAATTAGGTGAATTTTTAATTAAAAATAGACTAATACGTTTTTTATTTTGGTTTATATTTTTACTATTTTTGTTTTTAGGATTTCCACAGATTAATTGAGTTATCCCCACTTTTCTCCACTTTTTACCATTATATATATATTTTACCCCACTAAACATACCTTGTCAACCACAAGATATTAATTTTATTTATTAGATAATTTAGCCAAAAAAAGGTATTTTTTGTCAATACCGATGATTCCTGTGGATAAATAAAAAAACTCAATTATTTTTTAATTGAGTTTTTTAACGTTACAAAATATTATGCTGATTGCAAAATAATATTTATTGCTTCACAACTAATTTGGTGCCGACCGGCGTCCAGTCGTAAAGCCATTTCGCAAAATCCACACTAAGCCGAATGCAGCCGTGAGAGACCGGAATGCCAAGATGGTCGGCGCCTTCTTTTGTGCCATCTGGCCATTCGGGTAATTCGTGAATAGCATAGACGCCATTAAAAGACATCCAGTATGGCATCCAAAGTCCGGCTAGTTTTGACCAAGCTTTATCTTGCTTTTTTTCAATTACCCACTCCCCTTTTGGAGTTGGCGTTGACGATTTGCCTGATGAAATAATAAATTCACCTAATTTGACGCGGCCTAAAAAATAGGCGAGGCGCTGGCGGGACAAATAAACTTCAAGGTGTTTTTCCAGCTTCACGGCGCCAGCATTGGATGGATCGTAGGCGTTTTGAATTTCCAGGCCATCAGAAAAGCTGTCGCCGTCAGTATCGGGATTTTTAAGATCAGAGCCAAAGGCAAACTCCAGTCCGTCGGAGAGGCCGTCGTTGTCTTGGTCAACATCGGTTATTTTTTTTCCAGCGCTAAAATGCGGCGAGTAGCCGTTGCGGAGCTCAACATTATCTTCAAAGCCATCGCCGTCAGTGTCGGCGGTATAAGGATTAAGATGATATTTAGAAATTTCTTGTTCGTCGGAGAGGCCGTCGCCGTCGGTATCAATATCCGCGGCCATTGCAGTTAAGGGCAGCACTATTAGTGTAATTAGTATTATTTTTTTAAATATGTTCATAATGAATAATTAAAGCTTTGCAGTAGTAATATTTGGCTCTTTACCATAATGGGGTTTTACAATATTTCCAGCTTTGGCGGTTTTTAATTTGACACTGGCAAGATTGACAAGTTCATCAAAATCTTTAAATTCAGCTTTGCGCGCGCCGACGACGGGAATTTTCAGCGTCCAGGCCAGGGCGTTGGCAGTTGCAATACCAATACGGAGAGCGGAGAAAGAGCCGGGGCCGGCGACAACGCAAATTCCACGCAGAATCGAAGGCGACCCCCCAAAGCGGGGTCGCCGTCGGGGAGAAGACACCCGTTGAAAAAAATACAAAAAAGCGGGGAGGAATTTTTATGCCGGCGTGTTTTTTTGTTTTATAATCTTTTTGGCAATTAGTTTTTGTTTATCAGCCAATCCAATTTCAATTTTATCAACATCGGCCGTATTGATAATTAAAATCATAGAATTCCACGAATTACGAATTTTTTACGAATATACGAATTGGATATTTTTATTTTTTAGAATATCGCACTGATTTATAATTGGTAATTATCTTATTTGTTTATCTTGTCAATGATTATCGCTTTTTTTCCTTCCAAAATATCGTAGAGAAAACGGTCGGTTATATCCTGGCGATAGCGATATTCATTATAGCTCATCACCGTATATTTAATTTGATGATTAAGCTGGCGTTCAAATTTTTTGATCAAGGAGTTCATTTTTTCTTTATTGATTTTTCCGATAATCAGCATGTCGGTTGGATAATTTTCAATACCGACAAAAAAACCGGTTAAAACCAAGAGGGAAATTTTGGCGCATTTTTCAATTTCAGTAATAAAATTTTTCTCAAGCAAAAGCTGCGATTTTAGGATTAGAGCCTTTAGTTCGGGGTATAAGATAAATTCCGTATTGGTTTTAAAATATTTTTTCGCGCGGCTGATTTCGTCAATCTTAACGATTCCGAGTTTTTCTAAATTTTCTATTTCGCGACGGATAGAATTAAGCTGGCCGCCAAGGTTGCGGGTTAACTGACGCAAATAATAAGCTTTATCCGGGTTATTAAGCAAAAACTGCAAAAGTTTAACCCTGGTTTTTGAACCAAAAAGTTGTTCAAGCATAAAATATTAAAAAATCTTTACTATCTAAGTTAATTATAGTATAATATTTATAAAGACGCAAGTTTTAAATAATAATTGTTAAATCCCCCTTCGCATGAAGCTACGGGGGACAGGTTGTTAAACTGTTTGGCCTATTTTTTGGCGATTAATAATTTTATAATTATGGATTATTATACTTCAAAAATTAGTTATTTTATAATGCCGGGGGCAAATAAAGGCAGAAGTTTTTTAAAGATTTTTGCCACGAAGCCGACGCTTGAAAAAGAAAAAAATTTAGGAAAGCTTTTTGGCATTATTGAAATTCGCGAAAAAAATGACGCCGCGGCGAAGTTTGTTGATTACGCGATCGGGCAACTTAAAAAAAATTATTATATAAATTATCCAGATGAAGCCGATCTTAGTTTGACGTTTGAACAAGCGTTAAAAAAGACAAATAACGACATTTTAGTCTATCTTGAGACAGAAAAGAAAAAAATAAATTTAAAAAATTTAAATTTAATATTTATCTTGATAAAAAATCATGAAATATATATTACCAATCTCGGCAGCTTGACCGGATATTTAATTTTTTATAAACAAAGAGCCGACTATCGAATTTTAAATATTTTAGAGGCCGCGGGCGCCGAGGCGGAGAGGGAAGAAGATAGGGATAAAATTTTTTTAAACATAACGGCGGGAAAAATAGGCGCGCTTGATTATTTATTTTTAGGGACGCCAAATATTTTTTATTACTTATCGCTTGAAAAAATAAAAAATTTAATAACGCAAAATCCGCAAGATGAGCTGCCTAAAAAATTTAAAGAAATTTTAGAAGAAAAAAAAGATAAGGAAATAATGGCGGCCGTGATAATTTCGCTTGATGTTTTAATTGAAGGCGGGACCAGGGTCTTAGAAAAATTTAATTTTGAAAAAGCGGCGGCTGACGATTCAATGAAAGAATTAATGGCGACAGAAATGTCAACGCAAAAATTTTTAAGCCCGTCAATCATAGGCGGTTTTCTAAAATACGGCGACCGTTTTAAAAATATTTTCAGCAATTACGTCGATAGAATTTCTAATTTTAAAATTAACAGGCCGGCGATTCCGAAAAAGTTAAACGCATTCAGGGGAGGGGCGACGACTGTTAGAGCATTTTTCAACGCTTCGTTTCATTTTTTGAAAAACATCTTTAAAAGAAGCTCGACAGAAAAAAATGCGCCGGGAAGCTCAATTTTTAAAACGGCGCTGAATTTTGCCGTCGCTCGTTTTAAAAGAATGCCAAAGATCAGCAAATTATTTTTAATAGTTTTTATTTTTTTGATTATAATGCTGGGGCAAAATATAGTTTCGGCGGTAATAAAAAACCGCAGGCAAAATGAGACGGACCGCGTTAATGAAATTATTACCGAAGCCGCGCAGAAACGAGACGGGGCGCAGGCAAGCTTAATTTATCAAGATGAAAAAAACGCGAGAGTTTTGCTGGCGCAGGCAAAAGAGCTAATAGATACGGTCCCGAAAAAATTTGAAAATTCCGAGAATGTTATAAATTTAAAAAATGATATTGAGATGCAAATTATTGAACTAAGGCATGAGGTTAATATTGAAGAGCCGATTTTAATTGGAAATTTTAGAAATTTAGATTCCAATATTTTGACAGCGCCGGTGCTTCTAAAACTTGGACAAAATATTTACACTCAAAACCAAAAAAATCAATCAATCTTAAGGTTAAATTTAGATTCACGCCAAATTACCGCGGCGTCAGCGCTTGAACAACAAGTCGGAAAATTTACCGCCGGGGTTGAGTTTAACGCGGATAAATTATTATTTTTGAATGAAAATCAAGAAATTTTCAGTTATAATCCCGAGGGCCAGAAAATAAAAATTCAATCCATAGAAATTGAACCGGCTTCAAAGGTTGTTGCCATGGCAATTTACAATAACCGCCTATATTTAGCGGATATTAATAAAAATCAAATTTTACGCTACCGGATTATCAATGATGTTTTTGACCAGCCAAGAGAATTAATTGAAGACCAAACAGTTGATTTGCATCAGGCGGCGGATATCGCGATTGACGGCAATATTTACGTATTAACTAAAAACGGAGAAATTTTAAAATTAGAAAACGGCGTTAAGGTTTCTTTTGACGGCATAATTTTTGACCCGCCGCTTTCAGGTCCGTCAAAAATAAAGACAGAATTTGACTCAAGTTATATTTATATTTTAGACCCGCCGACCAAAAGATTGATCGTCGTTAATAAAGAAGGGCAGCTTATAGCCCAATACCGCTCTGACGCTTTTGACGATATGAAAGATTTTATCGTCGCGGCAAACGAGGCAAAAATTTATATATTAAACGGCAGCATGATTTACGGCATTCCGGCCGAACATTTGGAGTAAAAACAAAAAAAACATCCCGATGCGTCATCGGGATGCGATTTTTTTTAGTCAACAGCGACCGGCTCTTTATCCTCTTTGGCCCAGGCCTTTTCCCACTCTCTTATTTCAGTATAATTTGCGGGTGGAAATTTTTCATAAAGGCAATTAGTAAGGAGATCGGCAGCGACTCCCAGCGCTTGACTGGCGGCAGCCGCATCAATTGAAAGAGCTTGTGTTAATGCCCAAGCAATAATCTTCAAAAAGTTTAGGCGACCAAAAGAATGTTTACCAGTTCCAAACATTATGACAAAACCGCGCCGATCTTCTTCAATTTTGAAATTGTTAACGGCAACTGGCATTTTACCACACAGGAACAACGTTAAAGCCCGATAGAAAACCTTAGCCGGAATTACCTGGTCACCGATTAAAATCATGTCAAATTTACCCGGTTCTCCCCCCCGGCTCAACTTCATCAGTTGAAATTCAATTTTCTCACCCGACACATCAAACAACATCATCGCCGCCTCCTTTCCTACTTACCAAAGAACAAACCTCCATTTTTTACACTCTACATCATCTCAAATATTTTGTCAAACAAACCAAAAGAATGCGTTTGTAAATTTAGCCGTCGTATGACGGCTAAATTTACATTATGATTATTACAAAAAACGCCCGATAAACTGGCGTTTTTTGTAATGTTGCACGGTGACGCAAAATTATTTTAAAGTAACTTTCGCGCCGGCATCTTCAAGCTGTTTTTTAATTTTTTCAGCGTCTTCTTTTTTAACGCTTTCTTTTACAAGTTTTGGCGCGCCGTCCACTAAATCTTTAGCTTCTTTTAGCCCAAGCTCGGTTACGGCGCGAATCGCTTTAATGACAGCGATTTTATTGTCGCCCGAGGCAGTCAGCTCAATGTTGAATT
>CAYHQU010000024.1:0-10259 GCA_964358955.1 uncultured Gammaproteobacteria bacterium
TAGAAAAAATAATTTTAAATAATCTTATTATGAAACTCTCTCCCAGAATTCATTTCCCCGAAAGCCAGATCTCAACCCCGCTCTCCAACCTTATTGAAGTCCAAAAAAAATCCTATGATTGGTTTTTAACCGAAGGTCTTAAAGATTTATTTGAAGAAGTCTCCCCAATCCGCGATTTTACCGGCCGCGACTTTGAACTCTATTTTGAAAAATACTATCTTGACGAACCGAAATTTGACGAGGTAACTTCAAAACAAAAAAATCTAACTTTTGAAGCGCCGCTCCGCGTCACCGCTCGCCTCATCAATAAAAAAAATAATCAAAATATTGAACAAGAAATCTATCTTGGCGATTTTCCCTTGATGACCGACCGCGGAACTTTTGTTATTAACGGTATTGAAAGAGTTGTCGTCTCCCAGCTTATCAGATCTGCTGGTGTTTTTTTTACTTCCGGAATAATCGGCGAACAAAAATATTATGGCGCAAAAATTATTCCCAACCGCGGCTCATGGCTTGAAATTGAAACTGACGCTAATAATGTAATTTGGGTAAAAATTGATCGCAAAAGAAAAGTTGCGATTACCTCTCTTTTACGCGCTTTTGGCTATAGCTCCGACGACGAACTCATCTCTCTTTTTAAAGATATTGATACCAACCCCGATATCTCCTTTATAAAAAACACAATTAAAAAAGACTCCGCCCAAAACATGAACGAAGGTCTAATTGATGTCTACAAACGCATCCGTCCCGGCGATCTCGCGACCGCCGACAACGCTAAATCTTTAATCTACGCCATGTTTTTTAATTTTGACCGCTACGATTTCGGCAAAGTCGGCCGCTACAAACTTAACCAGCGCTTTAACCAAAACCTGCCTATAACCAAAGAAAATCGCGTCCTGCTTCGCGACGATTTGATTAATATTATTAAAGAAATAATCCGTCTTAATTTAACCCAAAAAGACGCTGATGATATTGACCATCTTGGCAACCGCCGCGTCCGCGCCGTCGGCGAACTTATTCAAAATAAATTTAGAATCGGCCTAGCGCGCATGGAGCGCATTATCCGCGACCGCATGAGTACTTTAGATATCTCCGAAATAAATCCCAACCGCCTAATCAACGCCCGTCCCGTCATCGGCGCCGTCAAAGAATTTTTCATGTCCTCCCAGCTTTCCCAATTCATGGACCAGACCAATCCGCTTGCCGAACTTGAGCACAAACGCCGCCTTTCCGCCATGGGTCCCGGCGGTCTTTCCCGCGAACGCGCCGGCTTTGATGTCCGCGACGTCCACCAAACCCACTACGGCCGCATCTGCCCCATCGCCACCCCCGAAGGTCCAAACATCGGCCTGGTCGGCCACCTCGCGTCATACGCCCGCGTTAATGAATACGGCTTTATTGAAACGCCGTACTTTAAAATTAAACGCAATCCGGAAAATAAAGCCGAAAATATTACCGGCGAAATTGCCCGCGCCGACATTCTAAATCCTAAAACTCAAAAAGTAATTGTTCAGGCCGGCCAAACTATAACTTCCGAACTCGCCAAAAATATTGCCGCCGTCTCCGAACTGCAAACTATTCCCGTAAAACCGCGTATTACCAAAGAAATAGATTATCTAACCGCTTTCCAAAATGATAAATACATTACCGCCGCCAACACGATTCCACTGGACGAACACGGCTACTTTATTAACGAAACCGCCGAAGTCCGCCGCTACGGCGAACCGGAAATTGACTCGGTAAACAACATTGATTATCTTGATATCGCCCCCCAGCAAATTATTTCTATCGCCACATCCTTAATTCCTTTTTTAGAGCACGACGATGCTGTCCGCGCCCTGATGGGTTCAAACATGCAGCGCCAAGCCGTCCCTTGCATTAAAGCCCGTTCGCCGATTATCGGCACTGGTTTTGAAAACAAAGCCGCGACCGACTCCGGCCATCTTATCGTCTCCCAAAAACCCGGCGTCATCTCCAAAGTCCAAGCCGATAAAATTGAACTTCTTGGCGATGACGGCAAAAAAGAAATCTACGGTTTGAATAAATTTTTAAAATCAAACGCCTCAACCTGCATTAACCAGGTCCCGATTGTTGACAAGGGCCAAAAAATTTCTTCAGGCGACGTTCTCGCCGACGGCCCCGCCTCCGACCAAGGCGAACTCGCCTTGGGCCATAATGTTTTATGCGCTTTTATGGCTTGGGAAGGCTATAATTATGAGGACGCGATTGTTATCTCCGAACGCCTCATTCAAAATGATTTCTTTACTTCTATCTATATTGAAGATTTTCAAATTGAAGTCCGCGACACCAAGCTCGGCCCCGAAGTTGTAACTTCCGATATTCCCAACATCGGCGAAGAAAAACTAAAAGACCTTGACGCTGAAGGTGTCGTCCGAATCGGCGCGACCGTAAAATCCAGCGACATCCTTGTTGGAAAAATTACTCCCAAAGGCGAGACCGAACTTTCCGCCGAAGAAAAACTGCTTCGCGCGATCTTCGGCGAAAAAGCCCGAGACGTCCGCGACAGCTCCCTTTATCTTCAGCACGGCGAACACGGCAAAGTTATTGACGTTAAAATTTTTAGCCGCGAAAACGGTGACAAACTTTCCGCCGGCGTAATTAAAATGATCCAAGTATCTATCGCTAACCTACGAAAAATTCAAGTCGGCGATAAAATAGCCGGCCGCCACGGCAACAAAGGAATTGTCTCTGTTTCTCTGCCGGTTGAAGACATGCCTTTTTTGGCTGATGGCTCGCCGATGGAGATTATTTTAAGCCCGCTTGGCGTCGTCTCCCGGATGAACCTTGGCCAAATTTTAGAAACTCATCTCGGCCTGGCGGCGCAGACCCTTAACTACCGCGTTGCCTCGCCCGCTTTATGCGGCGTCCTTGAGAGCACTATTAAACAAGAGCTGAAACGGGCTGGCTTTGAACCAGACGGCAAAATGACAGTCTTTGACGGCCGCACCGGCGAACCTTTCCAAAACCGCACCACTGTCGGCTATATTTACATGATGAAGCTCAACCACATGGTTGAAGACAAAATCCACCAGCGCTCAATCGGCCCTTATTCTTTAATTACCCAGCAGCCCCTCGGCGGCAAAGCCCAGTTCGGCGGCCAGCGCTTCGGCGAAATGGAAGTCTGGGCCCTTGAAGCTTACGGCGCCGCCCATACCCTCCAAGAAATTTTAACCATTAAATCCGACGATGTCCCCGGCCGCTCCAAAGCTTATGAATCTATAATTAAAGGCGAACCGATCAGAAAAATAAATGTTCCCGAATCATTTAACGTTCTAATGCGCGAACTTAATGGTTTATGTTTAAATATTGAACTTCTTAATGAACAAGGCAAAACCGTCCCTGTCCCCGAAACCAACCCTGTCGCTCCGGAAGTCAAAGACAATAAAAGCAAAAAATCCGAAAAATAAATAAATGTCCCGCGAAGCGGGATACCAAAACTTTTAACTTTTGACTTTTGACTTTTATTTTATGTCTTTTTTTCAAGACGAAAAAAAACCGCTTGACTTTGACGCTCTAAAATTAACTCTGGCCTCCCCCGAGCAGATTTTGAACTGGTCGCACGGTGAAGTTACCAAACCCGAAACTATCAACTACCGGACGCAAAAACCGGAAAAAGACGGCCTGTTTTGTGAACGAATTTTTGGCCCTTCAAAGGACTGGGAATGTTACTGCGGTAAATACAAAAAAATCCGCTACAAAGGAATTGTCTGCGACAAGTGCGGCGTTGAAGTAACCCGCGCTTTAGTCCGCCGCGAACGCATGGGCCATATTACGCTTGCTACTCCGGCCACTCATATTTGGTTTTTGCGCGGCGTCCCGTCAAAAATCGGCCTCCTGCTTGACTTGTCGCTCCAAAGTTTAGAAAAAGTCATCTACTTTGCCGATTTTATTATTACCAAAGTTAATGAAGACCTAAAAAAAGACACCCTTGAACAAATCCGCCAGGAGTTTATCGCTAAAAAGAAAAAAATTGAAAATGAATTTAACCAAAAACTTGGCGCCGCCAAACAAAGAATCCATCAGCAAAACGCTGGCAAAAAAACCGCCGACGAGCTTGCCCTTGAAATTGAAAATGCTTCTATTCCGATTCTAAATTTAAAAAATGAACAACTCTCCGAGCTTGAAGGCATCATGCAGCTTGCCGAACAAGAACTTAAAGACCTCAAACCCCTAACCATAATTTCCGAGCATAAATTTCAAGACCTCTCTTTAAAATACGGCCATATTTTTGAAGCCGGAATCGGAGCGGAGGCGATTCGTAAACTCCTTGAAGAAATTGATCTCCAAAAACTCCAAAAAGAACTCAATGCCAAACTTCGCAGTGTTAAAACTCCTGCCAAGGATAAAATCATTAAACGTCTGCGTCTTGTCTCTAATTTAATTAAAAATAAAATTAAACCCGAATGGACCGTGCTTACTAGTCTGCCGGTCATCCCGCCCGACCTGCGCCCCATGGTGCCTTTAGACGGCGGCCGTTTTGCGACCTCCGATCTAAACGACTTATACCGCCGCATCATTAACCGCAACAACCGTCTAAAACAACTGGTTGACCTTAACGCTCCCGAAGTCATCTGCCGCAATGAAAAACGCATGCTCCAAGAAGCCGTTGACGCTCTTATTGACAACTCCGCCCGCCACGGCAAAACCGTTACCGCCTCAACCGGCCAAAAACGAATGCTGAAATCTTTAGCCGATATCCTCCGCGGCAAACAAGGCCGCTTCCGCCAAAACCTGCTGGGCAAGCGCATTGATTATTCCGGCCGCTCGGTTATTGTCGTCGGCCCGAAACTAAAAATGCATCAATGCGGCCTCCCGAAAAAAATGGCCCTGGAACTTTTTAAACCATTTATCATCAGCCGTCTTATAAAAGAAGAGACCGTCCATAATGTCCGCTCGGCTTCAAAATTTATTGAAACCGGTCATGCCCGCGTCTGGGATATTCTTGAAGAAATAACTAAAGACGCCGTTGTTCTGCTGAACCGCGCCCCGACCTTGCACCGCCTCGGCATCCAAGCCTTCCGTCCCGTCTTAATTGAAGGCAAAGCCATTCAAGTCCATCCTTTAGTCTGTCCGGCTTTTAATGCCGACTTTGACGGCGACCAAATGGCCGTCCACGTTCCGCTAACCGAGGAAGCAAAAACCGAAGCTAAAAATATTATGTTGGCTTCAAAAAATTTGTTAAAACCGGCTACCGGCTCGCCAATCGCCAACCCGGGCAAAGATATGGTTTGGGGCTGTTATTATCTGACCATGCTAAACCCTGCCCCAAAAAATCCCAAATCGTTTAACAACCCCGATGAAGCGATTTTAGCTTGGCAATATAAAACTCTAAAGCTTCAGGATATAATCAAAATTAAAGCTGACTCGCTGAAACGAAAAATTACCCCCAAAACTACCGACCGTCTTATTGAGACTTCTGTCGGCCGAATTATCTTTAACCAAATTCTGCCGCCGTCTTTTAGTTATCTTAATCAAATTATTGACAACTCCGCTCTTAAAGACATTGTTTCCCAGCTGCTTGATGAACTTGGCGCCGATAAGTCCTCTGAAATTTTAGACAGCATTAAAGAACTTGGTTTTAAACACATAACCCTCTCTGGTTATTCTTGGGGCATGGATGATATTCCTAAAATTCCCGAGCGCGAAACTTTAATTGCCGCCGGTGAAGCCGAAGTCCGGCAAACCGAAAACCAATACGATGAAGGCTTGCTGACCGAAAGTGAACGCCACGCTAAAATTATTGAAATTTGGATGCGCATCAAAGACCAAATCGTTAAAATTTCCCGCCAGGCCCTAGACCCTTCAGGCCCAATTTACTCCATGGTTGAATCCGGCGCCCGCGGTTCTTGGAGCCAGCTTATCCAAATCATGGGTATGAAAGGCCTTGTGACCAATCCGGCCGGAGAAATCATTGAACTGCCTGTCAAGGGCAATTTCAAAGAAGGTTTTGACGTCCTGGAATATTTTATTTCCACTCACGGCGCCCGCAAAGGTCTTTCCGACACCGCTCTCCGTACCGCCAACGCCGGCTACCTAACCCGCCGTCTGGTTGATGTCGCCCAAGATTTAGTTATCAATACCGCTGACTGCGGCGATACCGACGGCATTATCTTAACTAAAAAAGAAAGTGAAGAAATCGGCCTTAACTTGGCCGACCGTATCATTAATCGTTTCTCGCTGGCAAATATAACCGACCCCAAAACAAAAAAAGTAATTGTTAAAAAGAATGCCCTGATTACTAAAGAGATTGCCGAAAAAATTAAAAAACTGGATTTATCGGAAATAAAAGTCCGCTCGGTTATGAACTGTAAAGCGGAAAAAGGCATCTGCCAGAAATGCTACGGCTATGATTTGGGCTACAATAAATTAGTTGAACTTGGCACCGCCACCGGCATCATCGCCGCCCAAAGTATTGGCGAACCCGGCACCCAGCTTACCATGAGAACTTTTCATACTGGCGGCGTCGCCGGCCTTGATATTACCCAGGGTCTGCCTCGCGTTGAAGAAATTTTTGAAGCCCGCCCGCCAAAGTTCCGCGCCTTGATGGCGGAAATTTCCGGACTTGTTAAAATTGAAACTGAACCAAACACCCGCCAAAAAATTATTAAAATTCAATCGCTGTCTAACGACTCAAAAAGTAAAGACAAAAAAAACTCCGATGAACTAAAAGTTGTTGAATATAAAGTCCCGCCCGAATATTATATTTTAGTCAAAGACGGCGACCTCGTTAACCCTGGCGATGTTTTAACTGACGGTTCGCTGGATTTAAAACAGCTCTACCGCTACAAAGGCATTGAGGCCTGCCAGCATTATGTCTCTTCGGAAATTCAAAAAATTTACAGCTCCCAAGGCCAGCGCCTAAACGACAAACACATTGAGCTCATCGCTCGTCAAATGTTCTCCCGCGTCTATGTTCGCGACGCCGGCGACACCGAACTTATGGCCGGCAGCCGCGTTGAATGGCCGAAATTTAACGCCGTCAATCAAAAAGCGATCGCCGCCAAAAAGAAACCAGCCGCCGGCGACCGCCTGCTTTTAGGCATCACTAAAGTCTCCCTCTCAACCTCAAGCTTCCTTTCAGCCGCCTCTTTTCAAGAAACCTCCCGCGTTCTCATCAACGCCGCCATTGAAGGCCGCATTGACCACTTGGAAGGCCTTAAGGAAAATGTGATTATCGGCCGTCTGATACCGGCCGGAACTGGTTTTAAAAAAACTGACGCTAAAAAATAATTCTGCAATAAACCAAATTTCAAAGACCGCCTCATAAAAGGTGGTCTTTTATACCCATACTTTCTTGATGTCCCAACATTAAACGTAACGATGTTTTATTTTGTGCTCAAGGGGAGTTTAATTTTGCATTCGGCAACACTCCCCGAAGTCATCCCGAGGAGTCCCGCCGAGCGGGGCGACGTGGGGATCTCAAAACCCATTGTCATCCCGAGGCCGCCGCAGCGGCCGTGGGGATCTCGATCCCGCTAAGCGGGATCGCTGAGCGCATTGCTCCCTGTAGGACAATCCCACAATGAGCAAATGCGCGCCACCCCGGCGGAGTCTCCCTTATGGACATCACATTTAGAAACCGCACCAGTCCGCCGGAAAAATTGCTGGCTGGCGAAGTTTTGGAGCGAGCAAATTTTTGAGTCGTAGTCCCGCTTAGCGGGATGAAAAAATTTGCCGCGAAAAACGAGCCAGACGCAATTTTAACAAGTTATTGAGTGCAGTTTCTAAATGTGATGTCCATAAGAGGCTCCGCCGAGTTCAACAATTCGTAGTAAATGTGTTTTCTGTGTTTTCGTGTTTTCTGTGTTTTCGTTTTCCCTCATCTTCACCGCAAGTCAATATGTTCCATGTTCCATGTTATGTGTTACATGTCCCATGTTTTCGTGACAATATTTTCAAAATATGTTACAATAAAAAATATGAATAAACAAAAAGATTACCTGGACCGCCTCGCGCAAAACCGCGCGGAAAAAATCGCCGAGCCCCGGTCTCGTCGCCCGGGCCGCCATCGCCGCCCCGGCCGCCCCAAAGGCGCCTATGGCATCTCTTCTCGCGCTTACTCCCGCCGCGGCTCATTATACGAACAATTTTTAGAGTTGCCCAAAGCCATAAAAAATACCGTTCTGTCAATCTTTTTAATCGCGTTTGCAATTCTCATTATTTTAAGCTTAATTGATCTCGCCGGCCGCGCCGGTATTTTAATTGCCGAATATTTTGGTCTAATTTTCGGCGTCGGCATTTGGCTTCTGCCCTTTTTAATGCTAATCTTAGGCTACTTTTTAATCCGCGCTAAAAAATACGAAGTCACAAAGATAACTTATATTGGCTTTGCCGTCTTAATGCTAACTTTTACCGCTCTAATCCATCTCCTAAAATACAGCGACTCGCTCTGGCAATCCGCCAAAGACGGCCTTGGCGGCGGTCTCCTTGGTTTAATTTTGAGCTGGCCTTCTTTTCAACTTTTGGGTTTTTGGGCCAGCTTAATTATTATTATCGCCCTGCTGATTATCTCTTTATTTTTATTTTTTAAAACTTCAGCCGATCAGCTCGGCGGTTATCTCGCCGCCGCGAAAAATTTAGCTTCCGGCATTAAAAATTTTATTATCAAACGCCGCCTTGCCTCAATCCAAAACGATGACGCGCCAATCCAGCAACCTCTCCCCGAATTTTCTTCAAAAGAAATTGAGGTTGAAATGGAGCTTGAGGCCTCTTCTGCCGCCGCCAATAATTCTTCCGCGCCGGAAAACGAAACTGCTGACGATGATACTAAAGAATTTGCCAAAGCCATCAAAAAACCGCACCGCCGCATTGACCTGCCGCTAAACTTACTTAACGGCAAGGCCGGCGAACCAACCAGCGGCGACATCAAAGGCAACCAGCTCGTCATCCAAAAAACTTTGCAAAACTTTGGCATTGACGCCGAGATGGGCGAAATTAATATCGGCCCGACTGTCACTCAATATACCTTAAAGCCCGCCGAAGGGGTTAAGCTTTCCCGTATCACATCGCTTTCCGACAACCTGGCCTTAGCCTTGGCCGCCCACCCGATTCGCATTGAAGCGCCAATTCCCAATAAATCCTTAGTTGGCGTTGAAGTGCCCAACCGCAAAACCGCAATCGTCCCGCTCCGTGAAGTTTTAGACTGCCCCGAATTTCATCACCGCGAATCAAACCTCCTGCTGGCCTTAGGTAAAGATGTTAAAGGCTCGCCGCATCTAATTAATCTAATTAAATTGCCCCATCTTTTAATCTGCGGCAGTACCGGCAGCGGCAAATCTGTCTGCGTCAACGCTATTATTTTAAGTCTTCTATTTCAAAACGGCCCCGATGAACTAAAATTTATCATGGTTGATCCCAAGCGCGTTGAGCTCCCGCTTTATAACGGCATCCCACACCTCCTAACTCCGGTCATCACCGACGTTAAAAAAACTATCAATGCTCTAAAATGGGCAATCGCCGAAATGGAAAATCGTTTTAATATTTTAATGGAAGCCCACCGCCGCGACATCCAATCCTACAACGCCTCCGTGCCCGAAAAAATGTCTTACATTATTGTTGTCATTGATGAACTCGCCGACCTAATGGCCGCCGCCGGTCCGGAAATTGAAGCCTGCGTCATCCGTCTCGCCCAGATGGCCCGCGCCGTCGGCATCCATTTAGTAATCGCTACCCAACGCCCGTCAGTTGATGTCCTAACCGGCCTAATCAAAGCCAACATTCCCGCCCGCATTGCTTTCTCCGTCGCCTCGCTAATTGATTCGCGGACAATTCTTGACGCCTCCGGCGCCGAAAAACTGCTCGGCCGCGGCGACATGCTTTACCTTACCGCTGAAATTTCTAAACCCCGCCGCCTCCAGGGCGCCTACGCTTCTGACGAAGAAATAAAAAATGTTATTGATTATCTAAAAACCCAAGCCGAACCGGATTATAATGAAGACATCATTGAAAAACCCGCCCTCGGCCAAGCCGGCCCAATTGATCTTGGCGTCTCCGAAGAAGACACTGATCCGCTTCTCCCAGACGCTAAAGAAGTAATTTTACAGGCCGGCAAAGCTTCCGCTTCTTTGCTCCAGCGCCGCCTCCGGCTTGGCTACGCCCGCGCCGCCCGAATTTTAGACCTCCTGGAAGAACAGGGCTTTATCGGCCCGGTCGACGGCGCCAAGCCGCGCGAAATTCTCAAAGGCGGCCCCTTAAATTCTAACGCCCCTTCCCCGACTGAACCGCGCTCCGAAGAAAAT
>CAYHQU010000025.1:0-2273 GCA_964358955.1 uncultured Gammaproteobacteria bacterium
TAATAATGCAATGTATGATTATATATAAGAACAATCAAATATTAGGCAGTCTGGAGGCGGATATTATGGAAGTTGTTTGGAAATTAGGAAACGCGTCGGTGCGTCAGGTTTTAGGCAAGCTAAATAGAAAGCGAAGAGTGGCCTATACAACAGTGATGACAGTTATGGCAAGACTATACGTTAAGGGAATTTTAAGCCGTCGGTTTGATGAGGCGGGGGCGTATATTTATACCCCCATTCAAGATAAAATAACTTTTTTAGAGCATTCGTCTAAAAAATTAATTAGAAATCTTATTAGCGAATTTGGCGAAGTCGCAGTGGCGCAGTTTGTTGACACGGTTCAGCGCAGCAGTCTTAAAGATTTAAAAAAATGGCGGGCGATGTTAAGAAAAATAAAATAGCATTATGAATAATTTTCAAAAGAAAGCGAATATAATATTACTTCAGATTGTTTTGATTACTTTGGCTTTTTTAGGCCTTAGCATTTTTTTATTGTTTAGAATATATCCGGAGTTGATGGCGGTCGGCAAGTCAATGGCGGGAAAACTTGAGACGATTTGCGGCTGTCAGAATCATTTTTCTTTTATTAATCATCCTTTCATTTTTTCATTTTTGATTTTAGCGGGCATAAGTTTAACATTATTTTTTAGTTTTGTAATTTTTAAATTATTAAGTTTTAGAAATTCAACCAGTCGCTTTGTTAATTTTTATCTATCAAAAAGAAAAAAAAATATTTCAGTTAAATTAAGAGCAGTCGCGGAATTATTAGAGCTAGGAGATAAGGTTATTGAAGTTAACAGCCGTTATTTAGTGGTATTTTGTTTTGGTTGGTTAAGGCCAAAGATTTGCATTTCTTCGGGAACAGTAACGATGTTATCCAGCTCGGAGCTGAAAGCGGTTTTGCTGCATGAAAAGCATCACTTAGCAGTTTTTGAGCCGTTAAAAGTTTTTATAGTTAAACTGGCGGGCAAGATTTTATTTTTTGTGCCCGGGATAGCCAGTTTAACAAAACAGTATTTGACTTTTTCCGAGATGACGGCTGACCGGGCGGCAACCGGCAATTTTAAAGAAACCGCGCCGTTAGCCAAGGCACTGTATAAAATTATAAAACAAGAAGAGCGGTTGTCTTGGGAAAAAAGTTCAGCCCTTTCTTTTTTTAGCAGTATTACCGGCGAAAGGGTTAGTAAATTAGTTGATCGCAGCTATGTGCCGAAATTTAGGTTATCGTCATTTAAGTTAAGCTTGGTTATTCTTTTAGTTTTTACGTTAATTTTTGCGTCCGGGTTTAGTTTATCTTTTTTAACCAATAGATCAATTGCGGCCGGCCACAGCCTGGCGGCTTGTCCGGTAAGCGAAACAGATATAATACACGAGTGCCAAATGGAGGAAAAGAATAGTTGTCCGCTAAACTACAATTTAGATAGTTGTGGTTTTTAAGATGTGGATAAGTTAATATTTGACAAAAAAAGTAATACCTACTACACTGTATAGTAGGTATTATTTTTTTTAAAGAAAAGCAAAAATATGAATTTTTACAGCCAAAGGAAATTATCAGTTATTAACGCGGTTTTATTAGTAGTTTTTGCGGTTTTTTTGGGACTTAACCAGGCAGTAATCGCCGAAATTAATGAAAAGCTGGGGATTGCCGGGCCGGACAGCTTGGTTAAATTCGCGAGTTTTCAAAAAAGTCAGACTGCAAATAGCGAAGGAATTAGTTTAAGCGGAGATATTATGGATGATACGGTTAAGCTGGTAGCTTCAGCCGGGGCGCCGGCGGTTTATGGCGAGGAGCTCGGGGTTTCGTTTAGCCAGGTTCAGCAGTCCATTAATATTATGAAGCAGTATGATCCGGCTTATGGGGGGCAAAAAATTATATTAGAAGGCGATGATTTAAAAAGATATACCGATATTGGGCTGCGAATTGCCTGCGAGTATTGCTGCGGCGCAAAATCAATTGTTTTTGCTGACGGGAGCGCGGCTTGCGGCTGCGCCCATTCAATTGCCATGCGGGGGCTAATGGCTTATTTAATTAAAAATCACGGGGACGAGTATTCAGACGATGAAATACTGCGAGAGCTGGCGCGCTGGAAAGGAATGTATTTTCCTAAGCAGATGATTCAAAAGTTGTCGGCGCAGTTGGCCGGACAGCAGGAATTTACGCCGGATACCGCGGCATTGGTTTTGGGGTTGGATTTACCGGATTATGGCAAGGGAGGCGAGGTGCCTTTGCCGTCAGAGATTAAAGATTTGCCGGGGATGGTTGGGGGCTGCTA
>CAYHQU010000025.1:2373-10092 GCA_964358955.1 uncultured Gammaproteobacteria bacterium
TTGCTAAGGTGGGAAGGTGGGAAGGCACTAAGGCACGGAAAACACCTTTGCGGAAAATTTAATATCATCTTATATTTTACGTTAAACATTAATCTAATTTTGATGAACACATAAATCAAAATTCTACTACCGAATATGGAGAATCAAAATAATGATGTTAAAACAAGCAACCAAGAACTGGAGAATATTAAAAAGGAAATTTTGGGGAAAGCAGAGCCGAATAAAAAAAGAAGAAGTTTAAGGTTTGGCAGTATTTTTGTTTCGGGGCTTTTAGTTGTTTTGACGATTTTTTCAGTGGTGCAGACGGTGCAGTCGGCAACGATTTTGCAAAAAATTAAAAGCGGAGCAATTAAGCCGGCGAGCGCGGCTGGCGCTTCGTTGCCCGGCAACGTTCAGGATTTGCCAAATATGGTCGGGGGGTGTTAATGGCATGTAACATATAGCATGTAACAGGTAACAAGATAGACGTTAGGGGCAGAGAAATTATGGGAAACAGATTTACTACGGATTGTTAAACTGTTAAATTGTTAAATTGTTCCATTGCGTTATTGCTATCGTGAAGACATAAATAAGTTGCTAAGGTGGGAAGGTGGGAAGGCACTAAGGCACGGAAAACACCCCGCCGGTTGCGGGGCAAGCAGAAACACGACATGACGGACTCGGCAGAGTCCTCGGAGGAGAGAGCATGCCGGGGGAAAAGTCAAAAGTTAAAAGTATGATTCAAAAAAATTCTTCAGATAAATCTAAATTGCATTTGAATTTCTGGTTGATTGTTATTTTTGGCGCGATAGCGGCAGCAAGTCTTTTTTTCGGGTTAATTTTTTCCGGCCAGACCAATGTTATTTTGGCAAAAAAGTTAGATCAGATTAAAGAGGCAGCACGGCCGGCGGAGCTTGAGATTGTTATTTTGCAGGACGAAAATTGTCCGGATTGTTTTGACGTTTCACCGGTTGTCCAGGCGATTAAGAAGACAAACGTTAAGATAAATTCGGAAAAAGTTGTCCAGTTGTCAAGCGCTGAAGGCAAAGAATTAGTGCAAAAATATAAGATAACGATTGCGCCAAGTTTGATTGTTTCCGGGGAGCTAGCGAAAGAAGCAAGCTTGAGGGAGATTTGGTCGCAGCTGGGCGAGGTTAAAGACAATACGTTTGTTTTAAGGCAGGCCGGCGCGCCTTATGTTTTGGCAAGTTCGGGCGAGATAAAGGGCCGGGTACAGACAACATTATTGGCTGATAGAAATTGCGGCGAATGTTATGATGTAACTTTGCACGAGACGGTATTAAAACGTTTTGGAATTTCTAAGGCGAATTCAAAAGTTGTTGATATTAATATTGGCGAAGGGGCAGAGCTGCGAAAAAAATATAATATAAAATTAGTCCCAACCTTGATTTTAGAAGGTGATGTTGAGGCCTATAAAGCATTAACGCAGATTTGGGCGCAGGTTGGCACGGTTGAGAATGATGGGGTCTATATCTTAAGAGAAGGCGTTAAGCAGATGGGGACTTATAAAGATTTAACGACTGGCAAAATAGTAAAGCCAGCCACTGTTACGAAATAACGAGAATTTGTTTTTTATAGACATCAGATTTGGTTTGGCACTTAAAAAAATAAATAAATATTAGGTGGAGTATGGAGTCCGACTCCGAAGCTTCGGAGTCGGACTCCTAAGTTAAAATAATATGTTTTTAAAATTCAAAAATAGATTAAATAAAATATCTATACCCTCATTTTTATTGGGGGTTTTGTTAGCGGCAGTGATTGGATTTGGGTTGATGGTAGTGGCTTTTGGTAATCAGGGGGTTAAAATTAGTGATAACAAAATTTTAGAAGCGCCGTTAGTAAAACCGGTGTCAGCCGCCGAGATATATCCGGAGTTTTTATGCCCTTGCTGCGGCCAGCCGCTTAATCCGGATAATATTTGCTGCGGGTCAATGAAGCAGATGATTGATTATATTGATAAGCAGGTGGCGGCGGGGCGAAGTTACGATGAAATAATGCTGGCGGCGGTAAAAGAGTTTGGGATTAAATCTTTGGCTTCAGATTCAAAGCGGGAGGAAATTAAGCAGGGGTTAGTCGCGGCGGCGCCGGCTGACGCGCCGAAGATAAAGTTTTTACAGGAGAGTTTGGATTTGGGAACGGTTTCGCAGGCAGGCGGAGTGGCGTTTGCTTATTTTGATTTTAAAAATGAAGGCCAAGGCGATTTAATTATTGATAAGCTAAGCTCATCTTGCGGCTGCACCGCGGCGGCGATTGTGTATAATGGAGCAGAAGGACCAAGTTTTACGATGCCCGGCCACGGAAAAGAAAATCCAGCCGGCTGGTCGGTTAGAATCGCGCCGGGAGACAGCGCGAGGGTAAAAGTGTATTATGATCCGAACGCGCACGGAAAACAGGAGGAGGCGAAGTTGGATATTACGCGGACTGTTTCTATATTTTCAAACGATCCGGTTGAGTTTGAAAAAGAGTTAAGGATTGACGTGACGCAGGTGCGATAAAAATTAAAAATTAAAAATGCAAAATGCAAAATGAATAATAATAATGTAAAATTTAAAATTGTTATTGCAATTACTGCAGTTATTTTAATTTTTGTTGGAATTTTGGTTTATAATTATTTTGAAATTCCGACAGTGCGGCAGGAGTTGAACTCCGAAGCTTCGGAGTTCAACTCCGTAAAGGTTTCCGGGCCGCGGCTTGAGGTTAGCCCGGAGAGTTTTGATTTTGGGACCGTTGTCTACGGCGAGGTGGCTGAACAAAGCTTTGAGCTAAAAAATATTGGCAGTAAAGCCCTAGAGATTTTACGGCTGTCAACTTCCTGCGGCTGCACGAAAGCGAAAATGGCCGAGGGCGATAAAGTTATCGCTCCGGGGGAAAGCGTTAAGATGGAAGTTAGTTTTGATCCGGCAGTTCATAAAGACGATTCGGATCTAGGAGAGTTGACCAGGGTTGTTTACATTAGGACTAATGATTCGGAAATACCGGAGACAGAAGTAGAAATTTTTGCCAATGTTGTTAATAAATAAATAGGTCTATATGACGCCAGAAAAAAAATTACAAATTTTAATGATAATAACCATTGTTTTAATCGTTGGGGGAATTGTGGCGGCAGTTATTTTGACAAAGACGGAGGCAACTGCTGGTGCGCCGAAAATGGCGACAGACTCAACTAATTATAATTTTGGAAAAGTTTCAATGGTCGACGGATTAGTTAAGCATAATTTTATAATTCGCAATGACGGGGACGGCGATTTGCGGCTGTCAAATATAAAAACGTCATGTATGTGCACGACGGCAGTATTAATTGTTGACGGCCAGCGGAGTCAGAGCTTTGGGATGCATGATGCGTCGGTTAGCTGGTCTAAAAAAATAAAGCCGGGACAAAGCGCGGAGTTAGAAATTACTTTTGACCCGAATGCGCATGGGCCGGATGCGACCGGGCCGATTACCAGGGAAATTACGATGTACAGTAATGACGGCGGGAGGCCGGATGTTAGAACAAAGTTTGTTATTTCGGCAGATGTAATAAAGTAATTTTAGTCTCTAAGAGACGGCGATGGTTAGCATGTTAAAAATTTTATTTATTATTTTAAAAAGAAAAAAGTATGCAATGATAGCTTTAGCGGCTACGGTTATTATGGGGGCCATTTCTTATTTTTTAATGGTTGTAAATATTTATCATAAAAATATTTTTGCTTATGCAGAAATGAATGGCACTTTATTTACGATTGTTTCTTTATTTTTTGGTTTAATAATCTCTTTGCTGGCTGGTTTTTATTTTTCCATGTTGGTCTTTAGGCGCGATATCGTTAAGGCCAAGACAATAAAAGATAATGCCTCGGGTTTAGCCGGAATCGGAACTGGTATTGTCGCGTCGGGTTGTCCTTCTTGCGGCGTGCCACTTTTAGGATTAGTTGGCTTTCCACTAGCTTTATATTATTTGCCATTTAAGGGTTTGGAGTTAAAAGTTTTAAGTATTGGATTTTTACTGTTATCGCTTTATTTAATTTCTAAAAATATTAAGAAAATTTTGACTGGCAGCTGTCAGTTAAATAATGAATAATTAAAAATGTAAAATGAAAAAGATAATTATATTATTAATCATTACGTCCGGTTTTGTTTTAGCGGGCTGCGCTCATACAGAAGAGGCGACGTTGCCTACTGATGGGAAAAAGGAGGTTAATTTGGACAAGGCAGCGCCGTTGTCTAAAACGCAGGACGGCATTGAAGTTGTGGTTGAAAATATTTTGCGACAGGATAATAAGACGATTATTGAATTAACTTTGAACAATCATCAATATGATCTTTCGGAAATGGATATAAAAAAATTCAGCAGTTTTAATAGCAGTAAGCCGACGGATTACGCCGTCAAGAGTTTAGGCATGGGGGGACATCATGTTGAAGCCGAAATTGTTTTTGACGGGGAACTTTTTGGCGATTTAGTCATTGGGCTTAATGAAAATTTGGAATTTAGTTTTATTATTTTATGATTGCTTCAAGCGAGTATAAAATAAATATTAATAACCTGGGATTACGAAATAGATATTTAGATTTATTTAGTGAATGAGTTTTGCTTTTTTTCGGGTTTATTTTGGTTTTATCACTAAACTAATCTAAACCACACACGAAACTAAGCTAAATTATATGAATTTTGTAATTCAAAGTAATAAAGAAAAGCGCGGCGTAAAAAAATCAATAATTATTTGGGCGGCGTTGGGCGCTTTGGGCATTAGTTTGATTTTTTATTTAGTGCAGGTTTTGGGGATGCAAAGTTTTACAGCGCCTTTTTATTTTATGGCCGGCAAATGGTATTTTGTCCTACCGTTGGTTTTGGGTTTTGGGGTTCAGGCGGGATTGTTTCGGGCGATTCGCCTCAAGGCAAAGCAAGGCGGGGCGGCGGTCGCGGCTGCCGGCGGTGTTTCCACCGGTTCAATGGCGGCTTGCTGTCTGCATAATTTTGTTGGGGCGCTGCCGATTTTAGGTTTGTCGGGGCTGGTTACATTTTTTTCGGTTTACCAAAACTATGTTTTTGGGTTTAGCATTTTGTTTGTGGTTGGTGGTATAATGTATATGTGGGGAAAGTATATGGACATCACATTATGACTCCGCACTCAATAACTTGTTAAAATTGCGTCTGGCTCGTTTTTCGCGGCAAATTTTTTCAGCGTAGCTATGGCTACGACTCAAAAATTTGCTCGCTCCAAAACTTCGCCAGGCCGCAATTTTTCCAGCGTTCTAAGTGCGTTTTCATAATGTGATGTCCATAGGAAAGTGCACCAGTGTTGCGATCTTACAGATAAATAATTAAAATTTATGTTAAAAAAGATTTTTAAGATTTATTTATTTTTGGGGTTGTTTTTTTTGCTGGCGCCGGGCCTAAAAGTTCAGGCGCAGGAGCTGTCGGAAGATACGGCCGTGATTTATTATAACGAGGCCTGCGGGATGTGCGCGATTTATGTAAGAGACGAGATGCCGAAAATGTTAGAGGAAAACGGAATCTCTAAATTTATAAAAAAGGATTATATAAATGAAAAAAGCAATCGGCCGGAGATGAATAAGATAATGGACCGGCTGGGCGTGCCGCTTGAACTGCAAAGTCATATTATGACGTTTGTTTCACTCAAGTCAAAAGTCCAAAGTCAAAAGTCCAAAGTTATTATTTTGGGGGGTCATGTTCCTAAACATATTATTGATGGAGTTTTTGAGAATCAAGATCGGTTTAAAAGGGTAATTGTTTATCAAGACAAGATGCATGGCGAGGCAGAAGACTATAAAGTTTTAGCTATTCCAAATTACGCCGACAACTACGTTGGAGAAATTAAAACTTACCCGATTGAGGCGAGAGTGACCGAATATTTAGATTATTTGGAGAAAAATAAAGATGAACTTTCTGTTTCAGATAAATACGGTTGGATTAAAAAGCGGTCGCTGTTGCCAACGATTTTAATTTCGGGATTTTTGGACGGGATAAATCCCTGCGCTTTTGCGGTTTTATTATTTTTTATCGCATTTTTGTTTTCGCTAAAGCGGACCAAGGCGGCGATTTGGAGGATGGGGATTGTTTATACCAGCGCGATTTATCTCGCATATCTTTTAATCGGGTTTGGAATTACTAAAGCAATCCTTTTTACCGATTCGCCGCATTTTATGGCAAAGCTTGGGGCGTGGTTAGTTATCATTTTAGGAGGAATAAATTTAGTCAATCATTTCTTTCCAAAATTTCCTTTAAAGCTAAGGATCCCGCAGGCGTCAAAGGAGACCATTAAATATTGGGTTTATAAAGCCACGCTGCCGGCGGCGTTTGTGCTGGGTTTTTTAGTCGGGCTTTGCACTTTTCCCTGCTCGGGCGGAATTTATGTGGCAATAATTGGTTTGCTTGTTGCCAAGACAACATATTGGACCGGAGTTGGTTATTTACTGTTATATAATTTGATGTTTGTGGTGCCGTTAATAATTATCTTAGTTCTATCTTCAAATAAATATGCGGTAGAAAAGCTAACAACGTGGGAGCAGTCGGAGAGCAAGGCCATGCGGATTTTGTCGGCGGCAGTGATGATTGGGTTGGGGGCGGTGATATTGGTTTGGTTTACGTAGAAAAGTGTTGAATAGTTTAATATCCATGACTCCGCAGTCCGAAGGCGATCCCGCTTAGCGGGATTACCTTGGTACTTTTCTAACGTTTCTTAGTGACGGATACCCGTCACTAAGAGACGTTTATAACACTATGAGAAAAATATTTATTATATTATTAATTTTAGCTTTACCGTTATTAGCTTGGGCGGCTAGCGATCATGACTTGACAGTAGAAGCGGTTTTGAGGGAGATTAGGCAGACGCAAGCGGTAGAGCAGAATAGCGCTATTGATTGCAGTAAAACAACTGATGAACAATGGGAAGCGCTTGGCGAGGCGGTGATGAGTATTATGCATCCGGACGAGGAAGAGCATACATTAATGGATCAGATGATGGGCGGCGAGGGTTCGGCGCAACTGCGGGCGATGCATATAATAATGGGTCAGCGTTATTTGGGTTGTGCCAGCGGCGGCATGATGGGAGGCGGCACGGGGATGATGAGCGGCGGTATGATGGGGATGATGGGGAGCGGCATGATGGGCGGCGCCGCAAATATTTTTGGGAAAGGAGGCGATAGTATGATGGGTTTTAATAATCTGGGGCTTGGCGGCTGGTCGCTGTTTGGCGGGATTTTTATGATTTTATTTTGGGTGTTGATTATTGTGGGGATTGTGGCGTTAGTAAAATGGTTGGTTGGCCAGAGCGGGAGCGGGGCAAGAGACCGGTCGGCGCTGGATATTTTAAAAGAGCGATACGCCAAAGGCGAGATTGATAAAAAAGAATTTGAAGAGAAGAAACGAGACTTACTGACTATTAACACATAGCTTAACAGTAAAAATTCCATATTTGGGACATTGCTTGCCGTTCGCCTAAAAAAATCCTCGATGTATCTACGGATACAGCTGCGGTTTTTTTAGGCTCCACGGCGGCGCACTGTCCTCAAGGGTCTGTTGACGAATATCATTTCTGCTGCAAATTCCATAATTCGGTCAATTTTTCCTAAAATTTTCTTGGCTTATTTTAGCAAATAGGCCGCAAAAATTTTAGAAAAAATTGCCTCGAATTCTGTGATTTTCGCGACGAAAGCATATTCGTCAACAGACCCCTTAAATCTGAAATTTTTCTTTATTAACTTATGTGTTAATAGTCAGTA
>CAYHQU010000026.1:0-9798 GCA_964358955.1 uncultured Gammaproteobacteria bacterium
TATTTAGTAAATATAAAAATATGAACGAAAATAATAAAAAAATAGTTATCGGAGTAGGCATCGCGGTCGTTGTCGTAATATTGGCCTTCGTCGTTTTTTCAGGGAAAGGAGGCAATGTAAACACCGGAAATAAAAGCGGCGGTACGGCGGCAGTCGGCGGAAAGGCGGGAGAGCCGGTTAAGTCCGCCACAAGGGAAGCTGTTTCTTCAAATGTTACAGTGCCTGACGCGTCGGCGTCATCTACCGTGCCAGCTAATGTAGCGAAGCCCGCGATTGTCACGCAAGCCGCTCCGGGCAGTACTTCCAAGTTTCGCAGTTTCTCGCTCAGCGTAACCGGCGGAAAGTTCGTGCCCGAAACAGTCATAGTCAACGCAGGCGACACGGTGCATATTAACATCACCGCTACAGACAAGGACTACGACTTTTATCAGCCCGATTACGGCTTGAGCACTTCTTTGCCGAAAGGAATTCAAAAGGTTGTGGAGTTCCAGGCGACAGCGCAGGACAAATACACTTTTTACTGTAAATCCTGCGGCGGGCCGTCTAAAGGTCCGGTCGGCTATGTAACGGTCGTCAAGTAATAATCACTGATCAATAATCAATAATAATTAACCAGTCGCAAATCATAATTATTTACGAAATACTAATATATACAAATATACGAATGTTCTAGCTGGCCAAGGGCGGCAAAATTAATTCGTACATTCGTACAATTTCGTATTTGGTAAAAAACAAATATGTTTCCTAAAAAATTCGCAGTCATAGGCATCTTGTTAGTCGTTGTAGCCGTATTCATAATGGTCGCCATCGGCGTTTGGCTCGGTTCGATAATCGGCGGCGGTTCAAATAAAGTTACTGCGTCGCCTTACTCCGCCGTCTATCTTTCTAACGGCGATATGTATTTCGGCGTGCTTTCATGGTTCCCAAAGCCCCGTCTCACAAATGTTTGGCTTATCCAAAGGACGGTTGACAAAGACAACCAACAACAGGTAGGCGTGGCGCAGTTCAATAAAGCGTTTTGGGGACCGATGGACGAACTCTCTCTAAATTCTAAAGAAATTGTCTGGTGGGTGCGTCTGCGGAGCGACAGTCAGCTCGCGCAAGCAATGAAGAATCCTCCGGTAGACCAGCAACAGCAGGCGCAGCAGCAGTTGCCGCCGCAGGCCGCGACAAGCACCCCAAGATAGTAGCTGGTAGCTGGTAGTTAGTATCTGGCATACAGTAGTTAAAACATGAAAAAAGCAGCCAGCGGCAAAAAGCAAAAATCCAAGATAACGCTCGACGATCTCGCTCTTATGATAGGGCGCGGTTTTAACGCCACCGATAAAAGGTTTGTAGGCATAGATCAAAGGTTCGATTCGGTAGATAAGAGATTTGACAAGATTGATGAACGACTTGGCAAAGTTGATGAACGACTTGAGGGCGTCGAAACACGACTCGGTAAAGTTGAAGTAAGTGTAGCTGTCCTTTCCGTAGAGATGCGGGAAGTTAAAGAAAGATTAGAAAAGATTGAAACAACTATCGCCAGCCTTACGGACACACTCGATGCGTTCCTGAAACGTTTGACCGACCGCGAAGAAGAATTCAAAATTTTGAAGGCGGAAGTGAAAATTATGAAACAAGTGTTGAAAGAAAAATTAAATATCGATGTTGATGTATTAAAACACAGATAAACAGACAAAATTTATGGTTATTTACGCGTGTGACATTTGCAAAAAGAAAATAAAAGATCGGAATCAAGTCATGGATTTCTCCTACGACCTTAATAGGGCTTCCCTGTGCGATAAATGCTCAAAACCGCTAATGGCGTTTCTAAAGAAAAATGGTTTAATCAAGGCGAGAACTTCTTCCATTTGGGGCAAACCTAAAAAACAGTAATATATTGAAGTTGGACTTCAATACATTGTTAACAATCCACAGGCGGAGCTGTCTAATATTTGCTTATTTGCTAAAATAAAAGCGAAATGTTTCTTCAGCCAAAGAATCTTAAGAAATTATTACCTGCATTTTTTGCTGTAGTTGTTTTTGCACTATTCATTATTCACTATTCATTATTCTCCGCCCGCGCCCAAAACTTCATCGGCCCCACCCAAAGCGCGGGCGTAGGTCAGGGCGCAATCGGCCTTGACGCTTCTCGCAACCTGTCTATCGGCACATCCACGCCTCAATCAGACACAAAGCTCCTCATAGTAGGAAGCTCAACAACCTCCGGATACTACGCAATCAAAGTTGTTGATATTAACAGAGGACCTCTTTTCGTCGTGCGGAGCGATGGCAGTGTAAGCATTGGCGGCGGTTATTTGCAGAGCAACCAGTCCGGCTCTACTACAACTATCTCCGGTGTCGGTACGGCGCCGATGAATGGTTCGTTATTCGTAAACGGCCCGATAATGACGTCTTTCGACATTAGGGCTAACGGTTTGCTTGTCGGGCCTATTGGCACAAGCACCCAGCAAAGTTATGGTAATATCTACGCTTCAAACAACATTACTGCCGGCGGTACTTTAAGCGCGGCCAATTATTCCGGCACTGTCAACTCTGGCAATGTCTCATCCGGTGCGTTTGGCTCAAACACAGGCGGCGGGAATTACAGTTTTCCTTCATCAATATCAGTCGGAACATCAACAGCCCCCACTGGCGGCGTGGCAACATTTATGGGCAACGTCGGCATCGGGACGACGGGGCCTCAATCACCACTCCACATCTATGCCGCTAGCGGCGCAAATCACTTACGTATTCAAGATTCTACCACAGGGGCAGGTACGAACTTAGCTCTTTTCAATCATGCTGCAGGAGTATTCAGCATTGCGCTGACGAATTCTGCATCACCGACTACGGATCAAGACATGCGGTTTCTCACCAATAGTGCCGCCTCCGGCCAAGTGACGGCGATGACTCTTAAAAACACCGGCAACGTCGGCATCGGGACGGCGGCGCCTGGGTACAAACTGGATGTCGTGGGTACTGCGCAGTTCTCACAGCCGGTAATTGTCGGCACCCCAACCGCGGCTGGCCACGCCGCCACAAAATCTTATGTTGATTCCACGGTCGGCGGCACAATCGGAGGAACCGCCACCAACGCTCTGGCTTGCAGCGGAGACGCCACTTGTGAAATGTCAGGCGCAAATCTTAATGGCGGCAGTATAGTTGGCGTAAATAAATTAACCGTCACCACGATTGACCCGTTGTACTCCATCAACGGAAAGAAATACTCCACATACGCCGCTTCTTTCGCGGGAGGCGTTAAAGAAGAATACACGGGGAAAGCAAAGCTTGCAGAATCAAACCCCAATCTTACGAAGTTCAACTTCGTAAGATTGTACGAATATGTCATAGACTTCGATAAAGTCGAAGTCGGCTCCGATTTGTGGGTCTGGTATAAAGCGATTGATTTCTCAAAAGATTCCGTGGAAGCGGTAGCGACCCCGTATGGCCAGGCGGCGAACATCTGGTACGAAATAATAGGCGCGAAGATTACTTTCCACGGCGACAAGCCCACCGAGTTTTCATTCCGCCTAACTGGGAAAAGGTTTGACTGGATGAACTGGCCGACACTCGCCCCGGACCAAACGGAAAAACCGTCGTTAATCATTAATAATTAATCATCATTAATCATTGATCAATAATCATTATCATGACCGATTGGGTAAAACTTGCGGAAGAGGAAATAGCAGAACTCTCCCGAGAGAAAAAAATTCTCCCACTGGAAGAGTTGACTGCCTACAAACTTGCCGATGAACTTTCCGATTATGTCTGGAACATCGTGGACAAATGGGAATATTTCGCTAAAAAGACAATCGGCGACCAATTCGTGCGGGCGGTAGATTCAACGGGCGCGAATATCGCGGAAAGTTACGGGAGGTATTTTTTCAACGACAGTATTCTTTTTCTCTACTACTCGCGCGGCTCGTGTTTTGAATCAACATTCTGGGCAAAAAAGGCATTAAAGCGTGGACTGATTACAAATGATCAATCATTAATAATCAATGATTACTTGGGGCGTTTACCAAAAGAAATAAACATGCTCATCAAGATAAAGAAAAACGCAGCGAAGAAAACAAGTCGTTTCTAATCATAAATTAATAATCATTGATCAATCATTAGTAATAAATAATCAACAAAGGTCTAATCATCAATAACCAATAATCACTGATTAATAATCAGTTATCAATGATAAATAAAAATACAATCATCGGAGCCGCGGCAGTTGTCGTCATAATCATCGTCGGATACTTAATAATCAATAATCAATCATCAATAACTGCTAACGCGCCGCAGGGAATAAAAACTCCGCAGGGAGTTGTCGCCGCGCCGGGCACAAGCCCCATTTCGGAAACGGGAAAAGTTGTAACGCCGGCAGGCGAGGCGGTTAAGCTCAATGTAACGCCGGGAACTCCGGAAGCGCCCCAGCAATCTAACCCGATTGCCTCGCCAAAAGACCTTCCTCCGCAAGCAATCAAACTTTCCGTTTCAGCCGCCGGTTTTTCGCCGTCAAGTTTCACCGTTAGCGCCGGCGCGGCCGTAACGCTCGCAGTAACATCGGCCGACACGCAAACGCATGTCTTTATGTTTGAAGATGCATCACTTTCCGCGGTTGCCATAGGTGTCGGTCCCGGCGAAACCAGAGCGATTACTTTCAACGCGCCGAAATCGGGAGAATACGCTTTCCATTGCGATGTCCCGGGACACAAGAGCAGGGGCGAAGTCGGGAAGATGACAGTGAAATAGTAGAAGCGGAATGACGCACCCCCCCCAATATTCGGTCTTGCGATGACCGAAATTACTGAGATGCTTCGCGGAGCTTAGCATGACAAAAAAGAAATTTAAAGTAAGGGAAATAAAATCCCATGTTATCACTTGGATGTTGGCGCTTACTGCCGTCCTACTTTTATTAATTTTCCTGAAACATGTTATTGAGAATAATTATGTTCCGCGTCAGTCCGCTTCTACACCAAAAATTATCAGCGTTAATCCGCCTCTACCACCCGAAGTTCCGCGTGGTAAATCCGCCTCTATTGCCAACGGCAGTTTCACCGAACTTTTTTCCGGCACCGGCTGGATGAATAGCGAAAAAACAAATGTTTACCAGGACCAAACGCTTTCAAGCATTTCTTTCCCTCCGGATTACGAATGGCAGGAAATTCCAGAATTGAGCAACAACCTCAAAGACGAAACAATAATCGCCGCCAACGGCAACGGCAAGGAAATTGTTCTCGTTGCGAAAAGCGGAAAAATTATGTCATTGCGAGGAGCCGCAGGCGACGAAGCAATCTCAATCAATCAATCATCAATAATCCCTGCCCACCGAAGCCTCGGCGAAGGCGGGAATAATCAACTTAATAACGCAGTGCTTGATTACGACGATGCGAAGCAAGTATGGGTTGTCGCCGCTTCCTCGGATACTGCAAGTCTTATTGGACCTATAAGTCGTATAAGTCCTATAGGACAAATAGGACCTATAAGCGAAATCGCCTGCGCCGGCGGAGAATGTCTCGTCCTTGTCGGTTCGGATATTTACCGCTTCGCGGAGAATGATCCGTCGTCCGCAGTTATTCTCCCTTTTCCAAAGGGAGTACCCGCAGGGGGAGGGATTTACTCCGTCTCTGTCGGTAAAGCAGGAAGCACTCTCCTTGTCGGCGCGGTTGAAAAAAATGGTTCGACTTCCTTCGACACGGCTCAGGATAAATCGCTCACCACAGGCGGCGGCCAATACACAGGCAACATTTATAAATATTCCTCCCTTGCCTCGCCGGAGTCTTCGCTTGCCCGTCGTAGCTTTAGCGAAGTCGGGGCGAAGGCGGGCGGCTCCTTCCAATCATTAATGATTAATGATCAATCACAATCATCAGTAATCAATAATCAATCATTGTTTTCCTCTCCCTATCCCGGAGTCATTCGTTTCGGCTACGATTCGGAAAACGCTCAAATCCTCGCGCTATACGCGGCCTACATCGGCCAAGCAAAATTGTTTCAATCATCAATAATCAATAATCAATCCGCCGAAGTTGAACTTCCTTTGGAAGTTCAACTTCCCAACATTAATTCTTCGTCGCCATCCGACTTCTCCCGTTTCTTCCCCCAGCGCGTAATGGATGGAAATTTTGCCCCGAAAATTTTTTCCGCCGAAGGCGGATCCGCCTCTGGCGGAAAACACGGCAACGCCTGGTGGTTAAGTTCGGAAATAAGCCAGTTTATGGTGAGCGGAGTCGAACCAGCATCAACGAAATTCATCCGCATTGAAGGCGGCGCCGGCGTTGATTTCGCCGATATATTAAAAAGCAGCCAGCAGCTTGTGGTGAGCGGAGTCGAACCAGCATTTGAACTTCTGCCAGGTTTCAAACCAAACGAATTATACGCGCTCGCGGCAAATCAAGGCGGCGCGAAAATTTACAAATTTATCGACAAGGGGTACAAAAAAGACAAAAAAATCGTTTGGGAGTCGTTAAGATTAAATCGGTTTGATAATGAAATCGTCTCCGGCAGATTTTATAAAATCCAGGGTTCGACAAACGGCGGCGGCGAGTCAGCAATAAATTCTCCCTTTTCTAAAGGGAGTACCCCGCAGGGGGGAGGGATTTACTTCTATCTTTCCAACAACGGCGGCAAAACCTGGCAGGAAACCAAACTCAATGAGATGGTTAATTTTCCGCAAAACGGTTCGACTTCGCTCACCGTAAAGGGCAATGATTTTCGCTTCAAAGCTGAGCTCTATCCTGGCACCGACAAATTCCAAACTCCGTGGCTTAACTTAGTCAGCGTTGAATATTATTCAAAGCCCTAATGTCTAAGGAAGGTCTAAGGAAGTCCGACTTCCTAAAATTGAAAATGTCCGCGTCAATCCGCTTCTAGGCTGTTGTTCCGCGTCAGTCCGCCTCTATTATTGCGTTTTCGCGAGCTTTATTTTATTGGCTCTTTTCAGCGCCAGCCCTGCCTCCGCCAAAACCATCAACCTAACGGCCAGTCCCAGCGACATTTTGTATTGACTCCTTCCAGCTTCTTGGTAAAATGAAGTTATGACAACTATAACGATTCAGAAAAGAGAATTAAAAACCGCCGTAAGAGAAAGCGTCCGCGAAGTATTGTCGCAGGAGTTTATGAAACTCCGCGTCTTGCTTTTGCCTTCAGTGTCCAAAAAAGAGCAGAAAAATATTGAAAAGCTTTACGGTAAGCCGTTGCGCAAAACAGCGAAAAGCATCGAAGTTCGTATATGAATTGGCGGATTGATTTTTCAAGAAATTCTCTCAAATTTTTAAGCCGCAATAATCTGTCGGAAAGGTTAGTTATTGATGAAATCAAACTTGCTTTAAGAAAATTTGCAGGAGAAGACATAAACATCAACATCAAAAAACTCGGAGGCAAATGGGAAGGGTTTCACAGGATACGTTCTGGCAAACTGAGGATTATCCTTGAATTTCAGTTTGAAAATTACCGCGTGTGTATTGAAAAAATCGACTGGCGCGGCGCCGCGTATAAATAACTTTAGCTGGCGGTTGTGTATAACTCTTTTATGCGTGCAGTTAGCAGGTTTTGTATAATGAAGACAATGTATAAATCCTTATCGTCATTGCGACCCCCCTTTGTCATTCCGAGCGTTGCGCCGCCTTTGGCGAGCCTCGCCCGAACGGGCGGGAGGAATCTCCGTCCCGTCATTGCGAGCCGCCCCTTCGTCATTGCGAGCCGAAGGCGAAGCAATCTCATTTGTCGTTTGCCATTAACTCTTGATTTTTGTATAATCAAAACTGTTAAATAATAGTAGATATGGCTATCACAATTAAAGAGAAAAAAATTGAGAAGATTGTAGAAAGAACTGTTTTCCGAATTTTGCAAAGAGCGTTAACCGACCCTGATTTCGGACTGGAAGTTCGTCCGGAATTTGAAAAAAAATTAAAAAAATCAATTTCCTCAAGGAAAAATGGTCGACTTAAGAATTTTGATGACATAGTCAGTTCGCTTCAGTGAGGCGCTATTTTTAATGAGCAATTGGCGGATAAAATTTACGCCAGAGGGAGAAAAAGATTTGCTTTCCCTTGATAAAGCCGTTCAGAAACGAGTTATAAGAAAAATTTATTGGTTTGAGGAGAATTTTGCCAATATTGCGCCTGAACCGTTAAGTAATGTTTGGAAGGATTATTTTAAACTGCGAGTTGGCGATTGGCGGATTGTCTATCAAGTTGAACATAACGCCAATTCGCTTATAATTCATAGTATCGAATTGCGCGATAAAGTTTATAAGAAAAGATAAAAATAGATGCCTAAATCAAAAAAATTTTTCTTCTTTAGCGCAATCATCGTTTCCTTTTTCGCTTCCGCTCTCGGCGGCGTTGTCTCCGCCAAAACCATCAATCTAACATCCACCTCCACCGATATTCTGTATTTCCGATAGAGATGTTTTTATGTTGAGCCAATTTGTAAAAGGTAAGGTTTATGTCTTTATAGACGCTGAAAATGTGTTTTATTCCCAGCGAACTTTGGGCTGGAAGATTTCTTACCAAAAGCTGATGAGCTATCTAAAAAAAGAGTGCGGCGGCGGCATAAAATGTTTTATCTATAGCGGTAGAGATGAGAACAACACCAAGCAGTTAAAATTTCTGGATATGCTTGAAATAAACGGCTACATTGTTCGCACGAAAGTAGTAAAGAAAATAAAAGACCATGGAGGCGGTTATCATTGGAAAAACAATCTTGATATAGAACTTGCTTTTGAAATGGATGACACAAAAGACAAATACGACACTGCCGTATTGGTTTCAGGAGACAGCGATTTTGCTACCCCGATTGATAGAATCAAGAAAGCGGGCAAGCGGATTATTGTAATGTCCACGAGGGGTCATATCTCAAAAGAGCTGCTGGAAAGGGCTAAATTTCTTGACTTGCGTAAAATAAAGGCAGAAATAAGCCAGAATAGTTCGACAGGCTCACTATAAAATAAAAATCTGGAGCTGTCCCGAAAGACACTCCAGAGTGTTATCACTTTACCACTATAGCAAACCCCTATAATCTGTCAATAACAACCAAGTATTTATGCACAGGCGCTTTAAGTCCTATTTTGCTATAATATCTACAATGTCATTGCGAGCTGTCGCGTATTGGAGGTTGAACCTCCCTGGGAGGTTCAACCTCCTAAAATTGAAAAATTTTTCGTCATTGCGAGGCGAAGCCGAAGTTATTGTCGTTTGCAATTAACCCTTGATTTTTGTATTGTAAAACCATGATTCTTGAATATCTTTTGGAACAAATTCAGAAAGCCCAATATGAACTTATTGACAAGGGCAAACGCTATTACGGCGAGATTCCGAACCTTCGTGGCGTTTGGGCTACGGGCAAATCTTTGGAAGAATGCCGCGCCAATCTTTTAGAAACGCTGGAGGGATGGCTAACTATCCGGCTTAAAAAAAATCTTGCTTTGCCCAAGTTGAAAACCCGCGAAAGAAAAAAAATAGCTGTGTATGTCTAAACTTTCTCCGATTTCTAGCGCGGAACTTGTTAAGAAATTGAGAAAATTCGGGTTCAGCGGTCCATATCAAGAAGGAAAACATCCATACATGATTAAAAACAATATTTCCCTTACGGTTCCCAATCCGCATGAAGGAGATGCAAGCGTTGATTTGCTGACCAGGATATTAAAGCAAGCAGGAATTAGTCGCGTGGAATGGTTAGAGCGTCAGTAATATCTTACGAGGTTTAACCTCGTAAGATTTGTAAGAATGATTACTCCCTGTCTGTGAATAACTTCCACCATTGCTTGAAGCTCCATATTGTATAATTAAACCAATGCATAAATCTTTTTATGGTGAGCGA
>CAYHQU010000027.1:0-9662 GCA_964358955.1 uncultured Gammaproteobacteria bacterium
TGCGCCAGGCCGCAATTTTTCCGGCGGACTGGTGCGTTTTCATAATGTGATGTCCCTAGATATATTATACTAATTTAAAATAGGAGTTCAACTCCGGGGCCCCGGAGTTGAACTCCGAAGGGCGCAGGTTTTTGGTACGAATTTACTATTACTGACTATTAACATCTAGCTTAACAGTAAAAATTCCATATTTGGGACATTGCTTGCCTGCCGCCTGAAAAAATCCTTGATGTATCTACGGATACACAGGGCAGTTTTTTTTAGCTCCACGGCGGCGCACTGCCCTCAAATCTGAAATTTTTCTTTATTAATTTATATGTTAATAGCCAGTAAATCGGAAATTTTTAAGGTGTGAATAGTCAGTAATTTATTATTAAGACCGAGGCGAGAATTAAAATCAGCTGAATTGCGCCGGCGCTGATTATAAAAAAATAGGCGATTAGGTCGTCATGGCGGGACAGATACGCGCTTAAGATTAGGTTGCCGGCTAAAATTATCAGACCGACTGCCGGAAGATAAAAAAACTTGTACCAATAGTCAAGCAAATCAATGCCAAAATAAATATTATAATGCAGGGGGATTGGCTCGACGACGGGTTTAACATAAATAAAAATAATCAGCCATAAAATTATGTTTAACGGCAGGCCGACAAAAAAAAGCGCGGCATGGAGGCGATTTTGAAAAATTTTAGTTTTGGTTAAATGCATATATTTTGATAAATTATAATAATTATATTGTAGCAGATTTTGCCATAAGTTGTCCACTGCTACAAAATCCAATTTTATGTTATAATAAAATCATAAATCATAAACTAGAAATCATAAATCACGCTCATGTTTACCGACAGTCAATTAAAAAAAATATTAATCTCGCAAAAGGCATTTGCGAAAAAAGAAATTGAAGATTTTTTAGAAAAAGCGCAGGAAAAAAATGTTGGCTTGGCCGAGTATTTGCAGGCAAATAAATTAATCAATGAGGAGCGGCTGTATCAGCTCGCGGCTGATTATTTCAAAGTGCCTTACATTGATTTGGACGATAAAAATCTCCATAAGGAGGCGCTTTTTGTGATACCGGAGACAATTGCCCAGACCCATAAAATTGTCGCTTTTAATAAAACTGACAAAGAATTAGAGGTCGCGACGCTTGACCCGCAAGACATTGAAATGTTTGAATTTTTAAAGAAAAAACATAATTTGCAGATTAAGGTTTATTTAACAGCGCCAAGCTCAATCAGCATGGCGCTAAAAGCGTATCGGCACGGACTTAAAGCGGAATTTGGCCAGATGGAACATAAAAAAACCAAGGCGGATGAAGATGAAAAAGACGGCAAGGGGCTAAAAAAGTTGGCGGAAGATTTGCCGGTTATCAGGGTTGTTGACACGCTTTTAGAATACGCGATTATTGAGGGGGCGTCGGATATTCATATTGAACCATTAGAAAAAGAAATTATGGTCAGGTACCGCATTGACGGAATTTTAAGGAATGTTATGACGCTGCCAAAAAGCATTCATGCCGGCGTTGTCGCCAGAATAAAAATTATCGCGAATTTAAAACTTGACGAGCATCGGCTGCCGCAGGACGGACGGTTTAAAATTGCAACGCAGGAATATAAGGTTTCTTTCCGCGTTTCAATCATTCCGACTTTTGACGGCGAGAAAGTCGTGATGCGGCTGCTCAACGAAAAATTTCAGCTTTTAGATTTGGGGGAGCTGGGGCTGCAGCCAAAAGCGCTGGCGATTATTAAAATAAATATTAAAAAGCCGCACGGAATGATTTTAGTTACGGGGCCGACTGGGTCGGGAAAAACAACGACACTATATACGATTTTAAATATTTTAAACACGCCGAAAGTCAATATTTCCACGATTGAAGACCCGATTGAATACCGGATGCCGCACGTTAATCAAAGCCAAGTTAATCCGAAAATCGGCTTTACGTTTGCAAACGGGCTGCGCGCATTTTTAAGGCAAGACCCGGATATAATTATGGTTGGGGAAATTCGCGACAAGGAGACGGCGGAAATTGCGGTGCACGCGGCAATGACCGGGCATTTAGTGCTTTCAACTTTGCACACGAACGACGCGGTGACGACTTTGCCGCGGCTGCATGATATGGGCATTCCGTCATTTTTGATTTCAACGACGACCAATGTTATTGTCGCTCAAAGATTGGTAAGAAAAATCTGCAAGAAATGCGTGGAAAGCTATAATTTGGCCAAGCAAGACATTGAGGAGCTGGAAAAACAATTAGATTTAAAATCAATTTTAACAACGCTTGAACAAGAGGGGGTAATAAATCAAAAAAAGCAGACAATAAACTCGCTTTTGTTTTATCGCGGCAAGGGCTGTAAGGAGTGTAATTTTTCCGGCTACAAAGGCCGGGTGGGAATTTATGAAATTTTAGAAATCACATCGGATATTGGCGAGCTGATTTCCAAAAGAGTGACAACAGACCAACTTAAAGAGGCGGCGGAAAAACAAGGGATGCTGACGATTTTAGAAGACGGATTTATTAAGGCAAAACAGGGGGTGACGACGATTGAGGAAGTATTAAGAGTGTCAAAAGAATAGTGAGGCCATTAGCAAATTTAAATTCTCCTAAAAAATATTGAGGAGTAATTAGTAATTGGTAATTATAGTTGCCATATTATTATTTATTAGCTAACCGTAATTGCCAATTACTAATTACCGTAATTACAGTCCATAATTATGAAAATAAAAGAAAAAATAAAAGAGATTTTAAAAAAATGCAGCCGCGTGTCAATGGATGACAAGCTTTTTTTTATCCAGCAAATTGGGATTATGGTAAAGACGGGAATTTCGCTTTCGGTCGCGCTGCAGACTTTGGCCGAACAGACCTCTAGTAGAAAATTTAAAATGATTTTGGAAGATTTAAAAAAAGAGGTTGAAAAAGGAAATATGTTATCGCAGGGCATGGAAAAATATCCAAAAATTTTTGGGGAATTATTTGTCAACATGATTAAAAGCGGCGAGGCGTCAGGAAAACTTGAAGAAATTTTACAACAATTATACGTGCAACTAAAAAAAGACCATGATTTAATAGGAAAGGTCCGCGGGGCGATGATTTATCCGTCGGTGGTTGTCTGCGCGATGGCCGGCGTCTGCGCTTTTGTTATTATTTATGTAATTCCGAATTTAACGCAAATATTTAAAGAGATAAACGCGCCGCTGCCGCTGGCGACGCGGATGCTGATTGGCTTAAGCGATTTTGTTGTAAGCTACGGAATTATTGTTTTAATAATTTTAGCGGTTGCGGCCGGCAGTCTAATAAAATTTATTAGAGCTCCAAGAGGGAAAAAAATATGGCACCAATTTTTATTAAATATTCCGATTATGGGCGAAATTATTAAAAAAATCAATTTAGCAAGATTTTGCCGGACATTAAGCTCGCTTTTGAAAACCGACATTGACGTTGTTAAATCATTTGAAATTACGTCCGGGGTGGTTGGCAATTATTTATTTAAAAAAGCGTTATTAGACGCAAAAGACAAAATAAAAAAAGGTTTCGGGATAAAAAATTCTTTAGAGCCGTATAAAAAATTATATCCGCCGGTTGTTTTGCAAATGATAAATGTCGGCGAAGAGACCGGGACGCTTGACGAAATTCTGCAGGAGGCGGCGACTTTTTACGAAGACGATATTGACCGGACGATGACAAATTTGCCGTCAATTATTGAACCGGTTTTAATTGTGGTGCTGGGCGTCGGCGTCGCGGCGATGGCGGTTGCGATTATTATGCCGATGTACAGTCTTTCTCAATCGATATAAGTTGGTATATTACAAGGTTTATAAATTAAACTTAAAAGCATCGCCGTTAAACATACTCTCAATTCCTAATTCACCTAATTCCTAATTCACCTAATAAAATTCCAAATTCAAAATGTCTAATGTCTAAAACGATTCTCGGGGGGATTTTAGAATTCATCCTTTGACATTTGGCATTTTATTAGAAATTAGAAATTTTAAATCATGAAAAACTATAATGGTTTTACATTGATAGAAATTATTGTCGCTACCCTGATTTTGTCGCTGGCGGGTTTGGGAGTTTTTGGGATTTTTCAGATCGCGCTGAAAACGCTGGCTGGCGACAAGCAACGCGAGGGAGCAATCGCGATGCTTGATGAAAAAATGGAGATTGCCAGAAATTTACCTTATGGCAGCGTTGGCACAATAGGCGGAGTAGTTGCCGGCAACTTAGCGCAGGAAGAGCAGATTGAAAAAAATAATGTTAGCTACACGATCAAAACCCAGATAATTTATGTTGACGATCCATACGACGGGACTGAAGACGGCGCGCCGGAAGACGAGCTGGCGATTGATTACAAAAAAGTAAAAATTGATATTGAATGGCAAACAAGCCAGGGAATAAAATCGGTCGGGACGGCGACGATTGTCGCGCCGAAGGGAATTGAAAATACCGAAGGCGGCGGCACGTTAAGAATTATAAGCTTAAACGCGTCAGGCGAACCGGCGCCGGAGGCGATTGTGTTATTAAAAAATAACGTTGTTTCGCCGACTGTCAGCACAACTTTGCAGACCGGAAGCGGCGGCATATTAAATATTCCCGGCCTAATACCGTCGGACGAATCTTATCAAATAAAAGTTTATAGAGACGGATACAACATTGATTATACTTGCGCGGTTGACGACGATGGCCTTGGCTGCAGCCAGGCCGAAGGCAATCCGCAACCGACCAAGGCGCATGCTTCGATTTTAGAAGGACGGAGGACAGAAATCAGTTTTAATATTGATTTGTTGGCGAGCTTAACCATTAATACATTACATGAATCAATTCCAAATATTTGGACTATAAATACTGACGGGACCGGGTACGATCAAAATAATGTCAGCTTTGATCAATGCGCCAACGGCAATTATGTGTTTGGCTGGCGCGATTTTAGGCAATCAAATAATCCAAGAATATACGCCCAAAAATACAGCGGCGCCGAGACGCAGTTATGGGCGGAAGATTTAGCGGTCACAACAGCGAATAATCAAAACAATCCGGACATCGCGGTTGACAGCGATTGCTACAGTTATATCGCTTGGCAGGATGATCGGAATGGAAACCAAGATATTTATTTGGATAAAATCAACGCGGCCGGCGCCAGTCTTTGGCTTGGATCAAAAAAAGTAGAAACGGAAAATAATTCAGCAGATCAGTCAAATCCAGTTATCGCAATCAACGCCTCATCAACGGCGATATATTTAGTTTGGCAGGATACAAGAAACGACGCGGGAGATATATACGCGCAAACATTAGATTTGTCCGGCAGTCAAGTCTGGATGCCAGAGACACAATTTAATTTGTCGGCTTTGGGGGCGCAAAGTTTGCCGGCATTAGCGATAGATAATGAAGAGGCAATTTACGGAGCGTGGCAGGACGACAGTTCGGGACGCAGCCAAATTATGCTGCAAAAAATTGACGCGGGCGGAAATATTGTCTGGACGGCCGGGGACGTCAGGGCGGGGGTTGACGCGTCGGCCGAACAGCAAAACGTAAAAATCGCTTTTGATGATTTTAATAATTATATCTATGTCATTTGGCAGGACCAACGGCTTGGATACTGGCATATATATTTGCAGAAATTTGATTTAGACGGCAATAGAATTTGGGTTGAGGACAAGCGCGTTGACGGCGCCACCGATATTGTAGACGCGCGGAATCCGGACTTAGCGATAGATTACGGCGGCAATGTTTTTGCGGTTTGGAACGATAACCGATTTGGAACAAACGATGTGTTTATTCAAAAAATAAGCGGGGAAGGAAATCGCAACTGGACCGATGACATTAGAATTAATTTAGAAGCAGCGGGCGTCCAAGAAAATCCGGCGATAATCATTAATAACAACGGCTATATTGTCGCGGCTTGGCAAGATAATATTTTGGGCAACTATGATATTAAAGCCGCGAGATTTTTAGAGGATTTAACGGCGCCCTCAACAATCCCTTATGTTTCGGTCACCTTGACCGGATCAAAAAAAATCGGAGAAAATCCAATCATAAAAAAATATTCGCAGAGTTTTACGACAAACGGCAGCGGGGTGGTATTTTTAGACAATTTGGAATGGGATAGCTATGAAGCGGCGGCCGGCGGCGGTTACGAAATAAAAAAAACCGAACCGCCCCTGCCGATTGATATTTTGCCCGGCGAAAGCAGGACTTTAAATATTTTTTTGGAGTAATAGTTTTATTATTAATTAATAAGAATCTGTTAACAAATATAAACCTTGCTTAGCGGAATCACCATCGGAGTTGGCCGCCATTTTTTAAAACCATTGTTTCATTGTTCGATTGTTCCATTGTTATTTAGCCATCATTAAGGATTAACAATCGAACAATGGAACAATCGAACAATATCATAAATTATCCTTTAAATTCCTAATTTACGCGTATGAATAACAAAGGTTTTACTTTATTAGAAATCACAATTGTTTTAGGCATTTTCATTTTAATATCGGGAGCGGTAATGTCGTTTGTCATTATTGACTTAAAAGCCCATCGATTCGCGATGGAACAAAATGAGGCAATCACGCACGCGCAAAAAGGCATCCAGACGATGGTAAAAGAAATTCGCGAAGCGTCTATAAGCGACGCCGGCGATTATCCGGTATCTGCGGCCGACTCGCAAGAGCTGATTTTTTTTGCGGACATTGATAAAGATTTGGCGGTGGAAAGAGTTCGCTATTATTTAGAAGGATCGGATTTAAAAAAGGGAACTATTGAACCGTCCGGCTGGCCGGTTCAATACAGCTTGGGCGATGAACAAATTATTGTGCTTTCAAAATATGTTAGAAACGGCAGCGATCCGATATTTTATTATTATGACGGCCTAACCCCAAGCCCGACTTCAACAGAACCGCTGGCGGCGCCGGCGGACGTTGACGAAGTGCGGCTGATTAGAATGTATCTAAAAATAAATTTTAATCCAATGATCGCGCCTGATAATTTTGAGCTTGATTCATACGCGCAGATTAGGAATTTAAAGGATAATTTGTGATATTGTTTGATTGTTTTATTGTTCGATTGTTAATCCTTAATGATGGCTTAAATAACAATGGAACAATCGAACAATGTAACAATGGTTTTTAAAAAATGGCAGCCAACTCTAAACATTTTATGTTATTAAAAGCAAAAAAATACTTCCTAAAATCCCAAAATGGTGGTATACTAATAATAACATTATTATTTACAACTGTTTTTGTTATAATCGGCGGCGGGCTGCTGTCGTTGATTGTGCAGCAGCAGAAATTATATCGCGTTCAAAAAGCTAAAGCGCAAGCGCTGCATGTCGCCGAGGCGGGACTAAATTATTATCGCTGGATCCTGGCGCATAATCCCAACGATTACGCCGACGGAACAGGCGAGACCGGCTGCAATCCGTGCGGACCTTATATTCATGACATTACTGATATCGGCCAGTTTAGTTTAGAGATTACTCCGCCGCAAACCGGGTCCACGGTTGTAAAAATAAAATCTACCGGCACGATTGACGAACAACCGAACGCCTCGCGCGCGGTGGTGGCAAGATACGGCATCCCGTCGCTTGCCAGATATTCTTTTTTAACAAACAATAATGTTTGGTTTGGCCAAAACGAGACAGTGGTCGGGCCGATGCATTCAAACGGCGGAATTAGGATGGATGGTTCCAATAACAGCATTTTAACTTCGGCGCAAGAGACATATACCTGCTGGCCGGAACACGGGTGTTCAAGCGGCGGGCAAACTAAACCGGGAATTTGGGGGACTGGCGGCGGTTATGCGCTTTGGCAATTTCCCGAAACCAATGTTGATTTTAACGCGATTTCCGCGGATTTAGCCGATATCAAAGAGATGGCGGAAGATGGCGGAATTTGCATCGGCGGCGGCGGACCGGATTGCAGCACGGGCGGCACAAGCAATATCGGATTTCAGATAACTTTTTTAAGCGATGGCACTTTTAATTTATACCGAATTACGCAATTAAAATCATGCCTCTGGCAACTTAATGAAAGCTGGCAAAGCTGGCAATGCATCGCTGAAGAAATTCAAAATAAAACAGCAGTGGGAAATTTTTCAATGCCGGGAAATGGAATAATTTTTGTTGAGGGAAATTTATGGGTTGACGGCGTGGTGTCTGGAAAAATAACAGTGGCGGCGGCAAAACTGCCGGGTAATCCAAACACTTATAAAAATATTAGAATTAACGGCGATTTAACTTATGCCGCACGCGACAGTAATAATTCGCTGGGACTTATCGCGCAGAATAATATCTGGGTGCCGCGATACGCGCCGACCGATTTAACGATTGATGGCGTCTTAGTAGCGCAGAACGGAAGAGTGGCAAGGAATTATTATTCTTCGCATCGAATAACAGAGAGAATAGAAAATTACGGCAGTATTGTTACTAATAAAGTTTGGACTTGGACTTGGGTTACCGGATTAGGCACGGTTGTTGACGGCTATCAAAACACGGTATTTATTTACGATCCAAATTTAAAATTCGGACCGCCGCCATCATTTCCAACCAGCGGCGAATATGAATTTATTTCATGGGAAGAAATTATGCCCGGCGAAAGCTATTAATTTTATACATATGGCAATAATTGTAAACAATATTCCAATCGGCCTAGATATCAGCGATGAAGCGTTGAGATATGTTAAAATTAAAAGACAGGGCAGAAAAAATATAATTGCCGCGGCTGATGAAATAAGACTGCCGGAAGGGATTGTCGCTGACGGGGAAATAAAAGATCAAAATAAATTTTTAGGCAAGATAAATGAACTTTTTTCTAATTCAAGATGCGGCGCGGTAAAAAACTGCCCAATAATCAGCGTTCTGCCGGAAAAAAAGACATTTATTAAATTAATAAAAATGGAAGCGCCGCCGCCGGAAAAACTTAGAGACCAGCTGGCAAAAGAGATAACACGGCACATTCCTTTTGATATTGACGATATTAATTTTGACTGGCAGGTAATCGGGAGATATGAAGCGGGAAAGCAGCAACAATTTTTAGTCGGCGCGGCGCCGCAAAAATTAATTGACGATTATTTAGGGATTTTAAAATCTTCCAAACTTATGCCCTATGCGCTGGAAATTGAAGCGGTTGCGATAGCGAGGGCGTTGATTAACGAGGGGCTGGATTTAGGCCCAAAAATTATCATTGACTTGGGCGCGATTAGGACCAGTCTAATTTTATACGACAAAGAAACGATCCAATTTTCCGTAAGCCTGCCGGTTTCCGGCAAACAGATTACAAATAAAATCGCAGATGTTTTGCAAATAAGTTTTAAAGACGCGGACAAAGCTAAAATTGCCTGCGGGCTTGATGAAAAAAAATGCAGCGGAGCGTTAAAAAAAGTTTTAGATAATACAATAAATAATTTGGTGGGAAAAATTGAAGAATCAATTGATTTTTATCACAATCATTTCCAAAATAAATCGGAAATAAAAGAAATTGTGCTTTGCGGCGGCGGCGCAAACTTAGCAAATCTTGACAAAATTATTCTTGAAAAAACAAATATCCCGACAATAATTGGCAATCCCTTAATAAAAATTTATTCGGTAAATAAATCTATAAAATATTCGCCGGAAAAATTTCAATCTTTTATCACAGCGATTGGTTTAGCTCTTAGGGCTTATCAAAATAATTTTTTTATAT
>CAYHQU010000028.1:0-5343 GCA_964358955.1 uncultured Gammaproteobacteria bacterium
AATTTTGTATTCGTCAACGCTCCCTTATAGCTCCGCGCTTTTTTGTCGCGGGGCTGGAGTTTAGCGGCAGAGCCGGCTATCGCAAAACACCAGCAGTTTGTTACACGTTGTATGCTTACATGTTGCATGATTTGCCCGCTTGTTTGCCCGACTTTACAAAAAAAGCCGTTTTGTGTTAAAATGATAAATGAGATGGTTGCAAAACTACTTTTAAGCGTCCCGCCGCTGCGGGATTGGGCGAAACGAGGAAAACAAGCAAAATGATTTGAGGCGTAGCAGAGCTACGATGAAAATCATTTTGCGCAGTTTGATCCCGCTTAGCGGGACAGCCAAAAAGGACAAATTGCAGCAAAAGCAGTTTTGCAACCATCTCGTATATAATTTAATAAAATAACCGACAATACCTATGGATAATCAAAAATTAAACCGTTACTTATTTTGGTTTATAAAAATCGGCATTTTAATAATCATGTTTGTCCCTTTTATTGTCGGCAGTAAATTTTTCTTTCCGTTTATTGTTTTGAAAAATGTTGTTTTTCGGGTCGTGGTGGAGCTGATTTTTTTGGCTTACGTAATCTTAATTCTGCGCGAACCAAAATACCGCCTTCGTTTAAACTGGCTGACTTTAAGCGTCTTTATCTTTTTTATAATTTTAATTTTAACTTCCTTTACCGGCATCGGTCTAGACCGTTCGCTTTGGGGCAATTACGAGCGCATGGGCGGCATTGTTCGCTGGCTTCATGTATTAATGTTTTTTGTTGCAGTTGCCGGCGTTTTCCAGTCCAAAAAAGATTGGTTTGATTTTTTTACCTTCTCGGTTTTTACCAGTTTTTTAATCAGTTTTTTTGGCTTTGCCCAAAAACTCAACATTCCTTTTATTCTTTCTTCTTCCGGCGGCTCGCGGCTGACCGGCACCATCGGCAACGCTTCTTATCTGGCGGCTTATTTAATCTTTAATATTTTCTTTTTAATTTATTTTTTAATCCGTGACAAATTATTCAATTTAAAATTATTTTTTTACAGCATCATCGGTGCCGATATTGTTATTGTTCTGTTTGATATTTACCAAAGATACAGCGCGAAGTTGCCGGCCGAGGCCTCTCTTTTTCGTCAGATATCCGCTTATCCGCGCCTGCTTTGGTCTTTAATACTGATTCAGGTCGTTGTTTTTGGCGCTTATTTTCTCCGCCGCAACCGGCTGGCCGCCAAAACTTTAATCGGCGCTTTATTAGTTTTTGAGCTCCTGATTTTGTATTGGACTGAAACCCGCGGCGCCGTCATCGGCTTTTTAATCGGCATCTTTATTCTGGCAGTTTTAAATATACGCAACCTTAAATCGCCCGTCGTAAAAAAATCAGTCTACGGCGCCATCGCTTGTCTGATTTTAGTCCCGGCCCTGCTATACAGCTTTCAAAACAAACTTAATTTTGTAAAAAATAACCCGACTTTAAAACGGCTGGTCTCAATCTCTACCCAAAACGTCTCTACTCATAATCGTTTGTTGGTCTGGAACGCCTCGTTGCGCAGCTGGGTTGAAAATCCGATCCATCTTTTGCTTGGCGTCGGCCAGGAAAATTATTATTATATTTTTAACAAAAAATTTCCGCCCGAAATTTTTGAAGATTTGGGTTCGCGAATTTGGTTTGACCGCGCCCATAACATCGTCATTGATACCGGCGCCACCGCCGGTCTCATCGGTCTTTTAAGTTATCTCTCAATTTTTGTCATCGCCTTGTTATTTCTCTGGCGCCGCTACCTAAAACAGCCCGGCCATCTCATCAACACGATTCTCATCTCCCTGCTGGTCGCCTATTTTATTCAAAATTTTTTTGTCTTTGATACTCTAAATACTATAATTTTATTTTTTCTCGTTCTTGGCTACATGTATTATCTTTGGCAAATTGAGGACCATTCAAAAATCGTTTTAACGATAAAAAATTTTTTGCTGAAGCTGAAAAAGCCCGCCTTGGCTGGAAATTATTTAATTATTGCCGCCGTCTCGCTGGTTACTGTCTGGGGCCTGTTCACTAATTATCGCCTGTTGCGCGCCAATAACTATCTCTTCCAAGCTTTAAAAATTGATAAAAATTCCGCCGAAAATATTGAACAAATTGCCAATCTATATTTGAAAAGCATTAATGAAGCCGTAACCGGCCGGTACGAAGCGCGCGAGCAGTTGGCTAATTTTGCCTTGCAGGTTGTCAACAAAACTGACATTGAAAATTATGTTAAGTATAATGTCTTAAACCAAACTTTAGCCGAGCTGAAAAAAAGCATTCAGGAAGAGCCGACTCATGTCCGCCATTATCTCTATTATGCAAGCATTGTCAACCGCGCGACAATTGCCGGCTTTCAAAACCCCCGCGATGCCATCGCCTATCTGACGCAGGCAATCTCGCTAAGTCCAACTCGCCCCCAAGTCTATTTTGAGCTTGGCCAAGCTTATTTTTTAGAGCGCAACTTTGAAGACGGTCTGAAAAATTTTAAAAAAGGCGCCGAACTGTCGCCAAAAGTTATTGACTCCCATATTGATTTGGCCGTTGCCTATATTGTCTCTGGCAATCCTGATAAGGGCAAGGAGGAGATTGAATACGCGCGGCAGAACTTAACCGACAAATTAACCGACCAGCAGTATTTGCGGGTTATCAAGACATTGGAAAATATTAAAAATTATAATTTGCTGGCAGAAATTTATGAGCTGTATAGCCAAGATTATCCGCAAAATCCGGAAATCATGGCGCAGATGGCTCTTGCCTACGCGCTTGCCGGCCAAAGCCAACAAGCAATTGATATTGCCAATTCAATTATTGAAATTAATTCCGCCTACGCCACCGACACCAAAAAATTTATTAAAAAAGTTAAAGCCGGCGATTATCTTAAAGCCGCCGTCGGCAACTAAACTACTGTCAAAAAAAATTCCCCCGCCCCAGACCAAAAGGTCGGAAGCGGGGGATTGCGCCAGCATCACAGCCACAGTTTACTGGCCGTGACGCCGACAATCAGCGCCCATTGAGCGGCTGCTATCACGACATCCGCTAATCGCGGACGTCCGTGAATGGCAGTCGCTGGTTCCATGACGCCGAAGAGGGGATAGGTGGCCATTATCGCGCCGACCGCGATCACAATTTCTCTTGGCATCGGTGAGATTACAAACAATACTAGTATCGTAATCTCGCCCGCCATAAAGAAAATGTGCAGCCATCCTGCCGCGCTCAAGTCCCGATGCCACAAGCAAGCACTTCCTCCGGACTTTCTGTGCGAAGGAAAATGCAGACCGTACGCCGGACTTGCGCCCCTTGGCCACCACCCTTGGTGGAAAATCAATGTTGCCACTAGTGCCCCGGCGGCAATCACCACCACCAGCCACCACGCCGCCGTCAGTTGGTTGAAAACCAACCCATTGACGACTGGCAGCAGGAAGGCGTCAGCGATACAGACGCCCCAGTGGCTGCAGAACGACAACCGGATGTTAGGGTTCTGCCGGCGGGAAAACGTATTTTCCCGCAGCGACAGAACAGCCGGCACCAGACCGCCCAGAACCGCCGTTACAGCCAGAATTAGCCAGTTCATCTTAGTACCCCCATACTCTTTTGCCTACATGAAAGGAACATTAACTATTACATAATCATAGCATACTATTTAATGTTTGTCAAGGGTTATCTAAAAAAACGGCTAAAATTAGACAAATTAAATCAATAATCAAATTAATATAATTGTGGACGCGTATTATAAATAATTTAAAATAAAAAAATTCCCCGCTGCCGACCAAAAGGTCAGAGCGGGGGATGGCGCAGGCGATAGTCGTAAAACGTGTAACGTATAACTTGTAACGCAAGTTTTTCAGTTGTCTTGAGTTACATGTTACAAGTTATAAGTTACACGACAAATGTATGCCCAAAGCTAAATCCTTTTTTTTAATAATTTTATTCTGCCTTAATTTTTTTTATGCGCCGCAACTCGCCGCCGCGCCGAAAAATTTATTTTTGGCCAGCTTAAATTTTAAACCCGGCGAGCTGCTGGTAAAATTTAAAAATACCAGTGATATTTATAAATTTAAATTTGAGACCGCCGCCGACTTGCAAAAAATAATTTTTGACTATCAAAAAAACTCCGCTGTTGAATATGTGGAGTTGAATTATTTGTATCAGATGACCGCTTTTCCCAATGATCCTAATTACAATAAACAAACATACCTTGTTGACATTTCCGCCAAAGACGGCTGGTCAGAAGAGCTTGTTGCCAAAGAAGGGAAAGCGGTTAAAGAAGTAACAATCGCCATTCTTGATTCCGGCGTAGATACTGATCACCCTGATTTAGCGGACAACATTTGGGTTAATGGCGCCGAGAAACGTGACGGCATTGATAATGACCAAAACGGTTATGTTGACGATGTTTCTGGCTGGGATTTTGTGGAAAATATTCCCGACCCAAATCCGAAATTTGAACCCGGCTTTCTTAAAGAAGGAATTGACCATGGCACAATTATCGCCGGCATTGCCGCCGCCTCCGGCCATAATAGCTTAGGCGTCACCGGCCTAAGCTGGAAAGCAAAGATTATGCCCCTGCGCGTGTTAAATAGTCAAGGCAGCGGTACTGCCTATGATGTCTATTACGCGATTGATTACGCGATTTCTAAAAAAGTTGATGTCATCAACATGAGTTTTGTCGGCTTTGATTACAGCCAGTCTCTGCGCGACATCATTAAAAGAGCCGCCGACTCGGGCATTGTCATGGTGGCGGCCGCCGGCAATACCGACGCAAAAATCTCGGGTATAAATTTAAATTCGAAAAAAGTCTATCCGGTCTGCTACGATTATTATGATAAACAAAACTATATTATCGGCGTCGCTTCAATCAGCCCTAGCCAAAAAAAATCTGATTTTTCAAATTTTGGCGGCGATTGTATTGATGTCTCCGCCCCCGGCGAAAATTTTTATTCAACGCTTTTTTATGACCCCTCCAAAACTGATTTTATAAATTTATACGGCGGTTATTATTCCGGCACGTCTTTATCGGCGCCGCTTGCCGCCGGTCTTGCCGCTATTATAAAATCATTGCGCCCCGACTTTACGCCCGCCCAAATCATTGAAATAATTACTGCCGCAACCGATGATATTGCAAAATATAATCCCGGCTATTCAACTTCTCTTGGCGCCGGCAAGCTAAACGTCTATAAAGCGGTTTTAGCCGCGATTAATTATGAAGCCCAGCAAAATATTAATTTAAAATCAAGCGGCAGCTTTATTTTTGCCGGACTTGGTTTTGGCTCCTTCCCGCAGGTAAAAGTTTTTCAGTCCGATTTAACCGAATTTAAATCATTTTTTGCCTACGCCCCGACTTTTT
>CAYHQU010000028.1:5443-9610 GCA_964358955.1 uncultured Gammaproteobacteria bacterium
GGCCGGGTCTTAACCCAGTTTTTTCCGTTTAACCAAAACTCCCGCGGCGGCGTCAACGTCGCTCTGGGCGATGTCAACGGCGACGGCCGCGCCGAAATTGCCGCCGCGATTTCCGACAACGCCATGCCTATCGTTCGCGTCTTTAGTTTTAATAATTGGAAAATGCTATCTGAATTTTTTGTCTACGAGACAAATTATTTAGGCGGGCTGAATTTAGCAATCTCTGATCTTGATAGCGATGGCTATGCCGAAATTATTACCGGTCCGAATTTTGGCAAATCCGCTCTGATAAAAATATTTAACTGGGCCGGAGTTTTAAAAAATGAATTCAATGCTTATAGCGCCGGTTATCAGGGCGGCGTTCGGGTCTCGGGAGTCATTTCAAAATGAAAAAAATAATTAAAAAAATCTTGCCATTTTTTGAAAGCCGGCAGTCTTTTCGCCAGTTTTTAAAATTCTGCATTGTTGGCGGAACCTGCGCCGCGACTAATTTTGCAATTCTGTATGTCTGCACCGAGTGGTTCGGCCTTTGGTATGTCTGGTCAAACACAATCGCGTTTTTTATTGCCGGCACAATGAATTTTTTGGCTAATAAATTTTGGACTTTTAGCAATACTATCAAAGGCAAAGCCGCCGCCGTCCAGCTGGGCAAATTTTTAATTGTCGTTGTAGCGGGAATTTTTATCAACAATCTGATTCTTTATTTTCTAACTGATTATTTTGGTCTTTACTATCTGCTTTCTTGGGTATTTTCAACCGGTATCGTGACTTTTTGGAACTATTTATTCAACCGTTTTTGGACTTTTAAAAATGCTTACGAAGAAGATAGCCAGCATTTTATCGCCCAAGAAGATTGATAGTGTAATTTTATTTTCCGGCCAGAAATTTCTAATTTACCTAATTTTTAATAATGAGTAATTAGGTAATTAATAGTAATTAAGTAATTGATGGTTACCTTACGAATTTTTTGGCGGGCTACTAATTACTTAATTACAGTTAATTACCTAATTACTCGTTATTTCTCCTCGTCAGAGTCTCCCGAAGGGGACTCTGACGCGTCTCCCATTTTTATTACCCCTATTGTCAATGCTTCTCTCTTTTTATTGTCTGTGTTATAATAAGAATGTTAATATTTATTAAATAAATTTATGCCGAAAAATATTATCTTTGATAAAAAAAATATTTTAGTTGCCGGCGGCGCCGGCTTTATCGGCTCGCATTTATGCGACGAACTGGTCAAAGAAAATAAGGTTATCTGCATTGATAATTTTGTCTCCGGCGAAGAGCAAAATATTGACCATTTGTTGAAAAATCCGAATTTTGTCTTTATCAAGCACGATATGACCGAACCGATAAATTTAGACGAACTGCCCGAGCTTGAAAAATTTAGGGTTAAATTTCAAGGCCTTCAAGAGATTTATGATTTGGCCTGTCCAACCTCGCCGAAATTTTTTGAAAATCGCGTTATTGAAACCGTGCTGGCAAACAGCTTGGGCGTTAAAAATGCTTTAGAGTTAGCCGTTAAACACAAAGCAAAATACATGCTTTTTTCCTCCTCGGTTGTCTATGGCCCGCGCCGCGTTGACCTAAAAAGAATTGACGAACAATATTATGGTTATGTTAATCCTATTGCTCCCCGCGCCTGCTATGATGAAGGCAAGCGCTTTGCTGAAACCTTAGTTTCAACCTATAAAACTGCTCATAACCTTGACGCCAAAATTGTCCGCATTTTTCGCGTCTATGGTTCGCGCATGAAATTTAATCAAGGGCACATGATACCAGATTTCGTCTTTAACGCGTTGGAAAATAAAGACCTAATAATTTACGGCGATGAGGATTTTACAACTTCGCTTTGTCATGTCTCCGACATAATTTCCGCAGTCATAAAAATTATGCAAACGGGCGAAGCCGGCCCCTTTAATGTTGGCAGCGAACTTGAAAATAAATTGGTTGACGTCGCCAATTTAATTATTAAGCTGACCAACTCAAATTCAAAAATTACTTTTCAGGAACCATTATTGTTTATGACGCCGCTTGGCATCCCCGACATTTCATTAGTCAAAGAAAAAATCGGCTGGTTTCCGGTAATTCGCCTGGAAGACGGTCTAAAAGAAGTTATTGATTTTGTTAAAGCTCATAAATCCCTTCTAAGGCCGGAGATGACAATTGATCCATTTTAAAAATAAATATTAGTTGGATAGGACCAGTCTATCCAACTAATATTTTATTAAAATATGAAAATTATCGCTGTCGTTCCCGCCTACAATGAAAGCCAAACAATTTCCCAAGTCGTGCGCGACCTAAAAAATGAAGTGAACCAAGTGATCGTTGTGGATGATGGTTCCGCCGATGCTACGGCTGAGCTGGCAAAAAATGAGGGTGCTGTTGTGCTACAGCACTTTTTAAATCGCGGCCAAGGCGCCGCGCTGCAAACGGGCATTGAGCATGCCTTGCTTGAAGATGCCGACATCATTATTACCTTTGACAGCGACGGCCAGCACGACGCCGCTGACATAAAAAAATTAATTGCGCCGTTGCTTTTAGGTGAAAATGATGTTGTTTTGGGCAGCCGGTTTATTAAAATGCAAAATGCTCAGCCAAAGGCTGATCCCATGCCAGAGGCAGGCGCAGCGCCTCGGGCGGAAAAATTCAAAATGCAAAATTTAGGAATGCCATTTTTAAAACCATTTTTTTTAAAGATGGCATTATGGTTTGATCGGCTGCGAACTGGACTAAACATTTCGGACACTCATAACGGCCTGCGGGCTTTCTCCCGCGTTGCGGCTGCCAAAATAAAAATCACGCAGGACGGTATGGCGCATGCCTCTGAAATACTTGATCAAATCAGTCAGTTAAAATTAAAATACCTTGAGGTGCCGGTGCAAATTAAATACACTGAATATTCCAAGCAAAAAGGCCAGCGGTTAAGTAACTCGTGGAAAATAATTTGGGATTTATTAGTTAGCCGAATCTTAAAATAAAAATATTTGTCACGCTTCGCGTGATCGCGCGTAGCGGGATAGTTAATTTGTTAAAATTTGTCACGCTTCGCGTCACGCTACGCGTGATCGGGCGAAGCGGGATGATCGCGCGTAGCGGGATAGTTAATTTGTAGTTTATGTTTATCAAAATAATAATTACAATTTTTATAATTTTTGTCCTCTCGCGCATTTTTGTAAAACACAAAAAAAACGAGATGACTGGCCGAGAATTTTTTATCTGGCTTATTTTTTGGCTGCTCGTGCTTACCGCCACTTTTTGGCCAAAGCTGACTGACAAACTTGCAAATTTTGTCGGCGTCGGCCGCGGCGTTGACTTAATGATTTATCTTTCCATTATCGTTTTATTTTTTGCGGTTTTTAAAATTATCATTAAGCTTAAGCAAATAGACCGGAATATTACAAAGATAGTGCGCGAGGTGGCATTGAAAGATAAAGAAAAAAAGGAAATGTAATGCCAATATACGAATGCATGCGAATTATACAAATGAATACGAATTATTAAACATTGATTTTGCCTTGCTAAAATAGATTAAAGGCAATTCAGGTTCATTCGTATTAATTCGTATCATTCGCACGAATTAGTATATTAGCATTTCGCTATTATCATCAGTATGCATTCGTATATTAGCATTATATTTATCATGAAAAAAGTTGCCATCATTATCGTCACTTACAACGGCGCCGAATATATCGGCGATTGTTTGTCTTCGCTAAAAAAAATGGAATACCCCGCTGATTCAGTGAAAATTATTATTGTGGATAATGCGTCAACCGACAATACAGCTGATTTAATAAAAAAACTAATTACTAATTACTATTTACCAATTACTGCCATAAAAAATAACCAAAACCTCGGCTTTACTGGCGGCAACAATGTCGGCTTGCGGTATGCCATTGAACACGGTTTTGACTATGCCTATCTCTTAAATCAAGACACGGAAGTTGAACCAAATTTTTTATCTGAAGCAGTAAGAATTGCTGAAAGTGATGACCAAATCGGCGCGGTCCAATCGCGTCTGATGTTGTTTAATAAAAAAGATACTATTAATAGCGTGGGCAACCAAATCCATTACCTCGGCTTTGCCTTCGCCGGCGGCCACGGCACAAAAATTACCAATTACCAACCTGTCCCCCATAGCTTTAGCAGAGGGGGATTACCAATTAC
>CAYHQU010000029.1:0-3995 GCA_964358955.1 uncultured Gammaproteobacteria bacterium
GCAATGTCCCAAATATGGAATTTTTACTGTTAAGCTATATGTTAATAGTCAGTAAGTTGCTATACTACTAATTTTATTGATGTATTATAGAATATTCTCGACAACAATCCGGCCTAACTCTTCGCCAGCGCCAGCGCCCAAACCTTCGCCGCCCCGGCCTCTTTCAGCGCCCGCGCGCATTCGGCTAAAGTCGTCCCCGTTGTCATCACATCGTCAACTAAAAGCACTTTTTTGCCGGGCAAAAAATTTTGCTTGTCTAAAACTTTAAACGCGCCAACCACATTTTTAAACCGCTTTTTTTCTTTCAGCTTCATCTGCGACTTTGTAAATCTTCTTCTCTTTAATACTGTCGTATTAACAGCCAAGCTATATTTTTCCGCGACCTCATTGGCCAAAAGCTCGGCCTGATTAAAACCGCGATAAAGAAACTTCCGCCGGTGCAGCGGCACTGGCACAATCACATCAAAATCAAATTTTGCCGCGTAATTATTAGCTATATTATCCAAATATTTTTTTAAAATCTCGCCCAGCGGCCGCCGCAGCTCTTTGACTAATCCGTATTTAAACGCTTTTATTGATTTCTTCAATAATTCATTTTTATAATCAGACGCCAGCCACGCCCCGTCTAACGCGCTTCTCTTTTTGCACTCAAAACAAACATTGCCTAAAAAACATAAATGTCCGCATATCGGACATATAAATCTATTGTTGATTATAATTTTTTTAATACAATCCTCGCACAAAAACTCCCCCTCCTTCCCGCAACCCAAACATTCAACTGGATACAACAAATCAATTATAGTAGAAAATAACTTCATTTTTTCTAATTACCAATTACAAATCCTACTGCCACGTTGCCCCATCAACCTTCCAGCCGTCGCCCCCCTGCGTTAAATTTAGCAAAATCTTCTGATAATAAACTCTTGCCTGCTTTGCCTCGCCTGCCAGCTCCTGCCGTTGGGTTGAAACAACAACCTGCGCCTGTCTTTCATCGTCAGCCAAAGTAATTATCTCCGCGCTCAACGCCCGCGTTGTTACCCCGTAAAAATTTTCTAAATCAACGTTGTTGCTCGCGATATAATTATCCGTCCAGCGCTTCATATTATCCGTCATTATCGCTTTTAGATCCGTCAAATTTTCATAATTTCCTTCATTGGAAAAACTGCCAAACCGTTCGGCAAAAGTCATCGCAATCGCGATCAAAGTTGACTGCGTTGACGGGCTTTCTGTTAAAATGTCGGTGCCGCCTGCCCCCGGCGCCGCAACATTTTCCCGCCCGCCTAAATTTTCTCCGCTCCCCTGCACTACCGGCGGCTCGCTTTCATTAATTAAAAACAACGGCGCCTTCCCGCTTAAAGAAATCAATAAAACCGCCAGCGCCAAAACGCCTAATAAAACCGCAACAATGATAATAATTTTTTTTCTTCGAGACATGATTTTTATTGTTATATTGTTAAATTGTTATATTGTTTAAATGCGAAATTTTGTAGTTTAACCATAACAATTTAACAATAAAACAATTTAACAATTTTTATTAATTCTGATTACCGTAAAATTAACTATCCGACAACATCGTCCCCGCTCTCCCGGCTCTCCGCAAACTCTTTTTTCGCCGCTTCAATTTCTAGAAGCTGCCGCGGATCGGATGTAATAAGCTGGTCTTCGGTGTACGAGGCGACGACTTTGATGGCGACGTGTTTATCGCCGGCAAAAAATATTCCTTCGCCAACGCCGCATTCTAAAAGCAAATATTTCTCCCCATCGGTCAACGCGAAAGTCTTCTGCACCAAATCAATAGACGCCGGCGACTGGTGCATTAACAGTTGAATTGCCGAATTATTGACAATTGCCTGCCCATAAGGCGACAGCAAAAAGTCATTAACGTCTTGCGTAATTGTCGTCACCCCCAAATAATATTTGCGGCAGCGCTTAACTAATGCAAAAATAAATTTCGCCGAATCTTCATGCTGCATCAGCCACCAGGCCTCGTCAATAATCATAATTCTCTTTTTAAGCTCCGACCGCACCACGTTCCAAATATAATTAACGATTGAATATATCGCAATCGGCCGAAGTTCATCCTCCAAATCGCGGACTGAAAAAATTACCAGCTGATTTTTAACATCAACGTTTGTCGGCCGGTTAAACAACCCGGCAAAAGTCCCTTCGGTATATTTCTTTAGCCGCAACGCCAAATCCGCTCCTCCCTCCATCCCCTCCAAAACTTCCGCGAAATCCTGCATCACCGGCGGCTCAACTGTCGCTAAATCCGACTCGGCTGTGATGTCTTTTTTTGCGTATGTCTCAAGCAGCGCCCGATCAATCAAAGAATCTTCCTCGGGGCTAAAACCCGGCCGGCCTGTCTCTCCCATCGGCCGCCCCAGCATTATTCTTAGCAGCCCCTTCAAAGCGATTACCGCGCCCCGAATTATATCCCCTGCCCGCTGTTCGCCAACCGGCCGCGGCAAATCAAACGGATTAATTTTGCTTTCCGAACTTAAAGAAATATTTATGTATGTTCCGCCGACCGCATCCGATAAATGTTTATATTCCCGCTCTGGATCAATAATTATCACATCCGAACCCATCATCAAACTCCTTAACACTTCAAGCTTAATCGCATAACTCTTGCCGCCACCCGAAGTCCCGAAGACAACCGAGTTCGCATTCTCTAATGAAAACCGATCAAATAAAACTAAACTGTTATTATGCCGATTAATTCCATACAACACTCCCTGATCCGACGTCAGCTCCGAAGATACAAACGGAAATGAAGAAGCGATCGGCGAGGAATTCATATTAAAAGAAATTAAAAGTTCATCAGACCCAAGCGGCACTGTTGAATTAAACCCTTGCTCCGCTTGATACAAAACTTTTTTTGAATAAACTAACCGCGACCCAAACAGCGCCTCAACATCGCCGGTAATCGCGTCTAACTTTTCTTTTGAATCCGCGTAAATTGTAACATAAAGCCCAAACTGGAAAAAATGCTCAATGCCTTGCGTTAAATCGTCGCGCAGCTGTTCAATATCCCGCAATGCCGTCTCCCGAATCGGATCGCGCGGCGCCCCTTTTTCTCGGTCTGATAAAATTTGCGCCTCTAAATTTCCCACTCTTTTTTTCAACTGTTTTAAAATTATATCCGACCGCACTGGATAAAAATACATTGAAATATCAAGCGGCAAATTTAGGTTTATAATCGGCGCAAACCAGCCAACTGAAATATACCGCGGATAGCCAACAACAAAAAGCGTCCGGACAAATTTTGTCCCTAATTTCAAAAATGTCGGCTTAACCTCCATCGCCTCCGGCGCCATAATGTCCTTAATCGTAATCAGCCCTTCGCGGTAAATCTTTTCCTCTTCTAATACAATTTTTTCTTCTGCGGCTTTTTTTTGCTCTGCTGCCGGATTTTCGGCCAGCTCAAAACTCTCGCCCCGCGCCGCGCGCTTTGCCCTTTTTTCTTCTTTTAAAATTTGTTTTGGTTTAAACATAAACTACAAATTAACTACAAATTATTTTACAAATTTAACTACAAATTATTAATAGATATTTAAAACTCTTTTAAATTCCAGACTTTTACTGGAAAAATTAGCGATAATGCCTAATTCTAATCTGGTAGCCTTAAGATATGCCTTAACTTGTTTGTAATCTTGCTGTCTTAAAATAGGCACAGTCTTTAATTCTAAAATAATTTTATTCTCTATTAAAAAATCTAAAAAATATTTACCAATAACCTTACCATCAAAAACAATATTAACTGGCAACTGTTCTTTAAACTTCAAGCCTAATTTCTTTAACATCGCTTTAACTGCTCGCTGATAATATTTTTCTTGATAGCGGTTGCCTAATCTTTTATGAACCTCAAATAATATACCAATTAACTGATAGCTTAACTCCGGATAAATCACTTTACTTTCCATAACAATTTGTAGCTAATTTGTAGTAACTCGTAATAATTTGTAGCAAAATTTGTAGTTTTAAATTTGTAGCTA
>CAYHQU010000029.1:4095-9533 GCA_964358955.1 uncultured Gammaproteobacteria bacterium
ATTCGCAGCAGTTCATTTGTCTGTTCTTTTTCAACCTGTTCTAAATTTGCCAAATAATTTTCAATATTTAACTTTCGTGATTGAATTACAATCTGCAGCGGAAAATTAATTGAATTTAAAAAATTTACATACGCCGCGATAATCGCGTTTTGTTCGTCTTCGGATTTTAAGGCAAAATTAATGCTTGATACTAAAAGCACAACTCGCAACGTCCCGTCTTTTATCACCACCGTATTATCTTTAATCTCTGTCACGTCTAAATGCCTCTGCGTTGATGGCTTTTTATTTTTTTTCTCCGGCTTCTCCGTCTTTTTCTTTTTTTCATCAGCCATATGTTTATAAATTAATAATTTATATCAATACCAACAAAAAATCAAAAAAACAAAAAATCAACTTTTTACTTAAATGATTTGTTCAAATTTTGCAGCTCCGACCATAACATCGCGCCTATCTCCTCTGCTAACTTAATGCCAAAACTATAATCATTCTCGCTCAAATATTTCTCCTCATAAGAAAACCCCAATAAATATTTAGATTCTTGCAATGAACCATAGGAAATCTCCAAAAAATTTAAACGCACTAATGGTTTTTGTCTGGCGTAGCCTTCTATATAATTTAATATAACAGACAAGGCTGCTCTTCTTATTTGTGAAACCACTCCATATAACTCACTCCTCGGAAAATCTCTTGTCGTTTTGTAAACAAAATGAACAAACTCATTCATTTTTTTCTTTAACTGCATCTGATATTCATTCATATTGATTTCTTGATTTTTAGATTTCTTGATTTCTTGAAATTTCCGTCCCCTCTCCCTCATACATCCCGCCCGTGTCAACAATTAACGCCAACTCTGCCAGTCTTGAACTGCCAACTAACGGCTTTTCTCTTGGCTTGACTATTGGTTTTAACTCAACTTTCTGCATATAATTTTTTAGCTCCCCCTCGCTTAAAGTTTTATCCCAAACTCTTAACTTTGGCTTCTTTAATGTCTGAATAAAATTAAGCAGTAAAAAATGTATCGGCCGGCCGTTAACTTTTATGAACGCGAACAATATCGTAAAAATCGCCGTAATTACCGCAATCGTCAAAAACAACGCAAAATCCGCCAGCTTATACGCGGCAAACATTATCCCGCCCGAAACTAAAAGTATCACAAACTGCCGCACCGTAATCGGTCCGATAATTTTGTCTTCAACGTCTATAAATTGTGGCACTACAAACTGCTGCATGTTTTGCAAGTTAAAAGTTATCAGCCAGAGGCTGACCCGCCTCTGGCGGGAAAGTCAAAAGTCAAAAGTTTTGGAATTATTTATCTTTTAGGGTTTTAACGCTGGAACCAAGAATATTGGCAATTTCCATAATTTCTGCTAAAAGATAATTGATTTCATCTTTATTGCCGCGGTCAGTGTCTCTTAATAAAGCCAACCAAAATTTTGATTCATTGGCGGACTTTAAGGCATGGGTTAAAAAGTTGGTAAAATCTTTTGTGGAACTGCCAGCAATGGCTTCAACGTAATTGGCGCCAGTGCTAGTGCCGCAACGAATCAACTGATCGCCAGTAATACGACACACACTATCATTTTTTGGTAAAGAATCAATAAATTTGATTAATCTTAAAATCCAGTTATAAATACGTCGTTTTAGAATATCGCTAAATTCTTTATTGCTTAATTTGCTGTCGTTTTGAATAGCCATACCTCAAAACTTAACTTTTCACTTTTGACTTTTGACTTTGGACTTATCAAAATCTTAATTTCTGGTTCAGGTCCATCACCGCCTCAAACTCTTCAATGCTTAAAGTTGGCTTCCCGGCCGCCTGCCGCTCGGCAATAATTTCTTCAACGCTCTTTTTTCCTTCCATGCTTTCATTGCCAATCTCCACATAATTTTTAAATATCTGGCTCTGTCTCCAACCCACGATGCCTGCCATTTTTTTTGTAAAAGAATCTTTCTCTAATAATATCATTTTATTATAAATATTTTCCGCCGCTTTCTGTGGATCCAAATCTAATTTTCTAAAATCCTCAATTGTCAAATCTCTAATTTCCTCAACCGGCCCGGTTAGCTTGGTGGTAATTTTTTGCTTTTGCTTTATCATCTCTGGTCGCCGCGGTTCTGCCGGCTTTAATACCGACTGCCTTATCATCTCTTTTTGCGGCCGCCGCTCAACGTTCTGCTCGGGTCTAAACTCCGCCTTCGCCAAAATTTTGTCAGCTTCAAAACTCATCTCCGGCTCTAATTTTTTTACTTGCGTCTTCTGCGCTTCCACTTCTTTTCTGGGCGCAACCTTCGGCAAAGATAGCGCCGGCTTTCTCCCCTCCGCTCTCCGAACTGTCCCGCCGCCAAACTGCGTGTTATTTAGCTCTTTAATTAACTTATTTAATTCTAACTCCAGTTCGCTTTTTTCCTGTGCCGAGCTCCTTAGCTCATCGCCTAAAGTTATTATCCGCCGCTCAATAATTTTTATCACCCGCTCCGCCGTCCGCTCGTCAAAACCCAGCCCCCCGATACCAACCGGCCGCTTTAACGTCTCTAACGTTTCAATTTTATTTCTAACATCCTTAAGCCGCGAGACAACCAAATTTTTAAGCCGATTATGCAACCCCAAATCTTCCAGCTTTAAATCCGCCTCCTCTAAAATTTCTTCTGTCACTCTTTTTAAATCTTCATTCCTAATCGGCGGCTCCGGCGGAATATATTCCGGGAGCTTAACTTCTGCCGTCTTCTGCCACTGTCTAATCTTTCCCCCCGAAACAACCTTAAAACCGCCAGCATCTTTTATCAAAATTTCCTCTAAATTGTCAGGGTTATTATTCATAGGTAAATTTAAACTGTCATCCCGATCCCGCGAAGCGGGGAATAGCGTGGCAATCTCAAAACAATCTTTTTTGTCATTGCGAGCCCGACCCCGAGCCGCGCCGAGGGGAAGGGCGTGGCAATCTCGATCCCGCTAAGCGGGATCGCTGCGCGCATCGCTCTTGTAGGATTATCCTACAAAAGCAGTGTCCGTTGCGCCCCCGTCGGCGCACGGGGGCGAGATTGCTTCGTCGCTCTCCCGCTTAGCGGGATCGCTCCTCGCAATGACAAGGGCGTTTCGAGATCCCCACGTCGCCTGCGGGCTCCTCGGGATGACAATTTTAAAGCCCGGCTTCCCGCTTCAACTCCTCCGCCTTATCAACTTTTTCCCAGGTAAAATCAGCATCGTCCCGGCCAAAGTGTCCGTAGGCCGCCGTCTTTCTGTAAATCGGCCGCAACAAATTCAGGTGCTTAATAATTCCTGCCGGTTTTAATGGAAATATTTGTCTAATTAACTCTTCAATTTTAGTATCAGAAATTATGCCCGTCCCTTTGGTATCAACTAAAACACTGACTGGGTCGGCAACACCGATGACGTAGGCGAGCTGGACTTCGCAGCGCGAGGCCAGGCCGGCGGCGACGATATTTTTAGCCACGTACCGGGCCATATATGAAGCGGAGCGGTCAACTTTTGACGGGTCTTTGCCGGAAAAGCAGCCGCCGCCATGACTGCCATGTCCGCCATAAGTATCAACAATAATTTTTCGGCCAGTTAGGCCGGCATCAGCTGGCGGGCCGCCTTTGACAAAACGGCCAGTGGCGTTGACAAAATATTTGGTATTTTCGTCTAAATAATTGCCGCAGACCGGCTTGATAACTTTTTCAATAATTTCTTGTCTTAACTCGGCTTCACTTATTTCTTCATCATGCTGGGCGGCAATAACCACCGTTGTCACTTTTGTTGGCCGGGAATCAACATACTGCACCGCCACCTCGGATTTGCCATCTGGCCGTAAATGTGAAATTTCTTTATTTTTTCTCACCTCGGCTAACTTCTTCGTTAAGCTATGGGCCAATACAATTGGCAGCGGCATCAGCTCCGACGTCTCGTCGCAGGCAAAGCCAAACATTAGCCCTTGGTCGCCGGCGCCTTGCTCTTTTTTTTCATTTGATTTTTCATCAACGCCTTGGGCAATATCCGGACTTTGTTCGTCAATTGCCACCATGACGCCGCAGTCCTCCCAATGAAAACCCATGGCGTGGTCGTCGTAGCCAATTTCTTTAATTGTTTGGCGGGCGACTTTGGCAATATCAACGTAGCCAGTAGTTCTAATTTCGCCAGCCACCACGATAAGGCCGGTTGTCACCAAAGTTTCAATGCCGGCATGCGCGGCTGGGTCTTGTTTTATTAACTCGTCTAAAATGGCATCGCTGATTTGGTCGCAGACCTTGTCCGGATGACCTTCGGTTACAGATTCGGAAGTAAAAATGTAATCCCGTCCTTGATTAGTAGACATAATGCTTTTTCCTTATATCCTCCTGGTGTTAATTAATAATTTTCAGTTTCTAATTTTGTCATTGCGAGGCCGCCCTGGGCGGCCGTGGCAATCCCGCCTGTCCGCCTTATCCTTTTTGTCATTGCGAGGCCGCCCTGGGCGGCCGTGGCAATCTCGATCCCGCTAAGCGGGATCGCTGCGCGCATGGCTTTAGTAGGATTGTCCTACAAAAGCGGTGTCCGTTGCGCCCGCCCCGGGCGGGCGAGATTGCTTCGTCGTCCCGCTCGGCGGGACTCCTCGCAATGACAAAGGATTTGTTACATGTTACATGTTATGTGTTCCATGTTATGTGTTATGTGTTCCGTGTTCCATGTTCTACTCCATCCACCTAAACCTCTTATTGTCTAAGTCAAAATACGCTAATTTTGATAAATCCTCGCGCCCGACTCGCTTAAAAATATTTCCCAGCTGCGCCCCCACCCGCGCCCCTTCTTCCTCCGGCATACCCAACCTTTGTTGTATTATATATTGTACAAAATATTTCGCCGTCTGCCAACTTTCCGGCTGCTCCCGCAAAAATTCAACCGCTGCTCTGCCAAAAACTTTTGGATACACATTCAGCAAAAAATGATTTAGCTTTTGGTCTTCTGTCAAAAACCGCCCCAAATCGTCCATCTCCGCCAAAAGCCGCAACGCCGCCACCGTCCGATAAACATTTTTCTTCTGCACCGCCGCAAAAAACTCCGCCCGCAATTTTTCAGAATTATCCGCCGCCCGCCTTAAATTATTCTCCTCCTTATTGACTTTCCTCTGCATTTTTTTATCTCCCTCATACGCCTCAAAAATCTCCGCCGAAACTTTTTCCTCCGCCCCCTCCCGCTCAAGTCTCGCCAAATCCGGCCCCGCCGCCGCCCCCGCTAAAATCTCCGCCTCAATCCCCGCCGGCTTTTCTTCACTTCTTAGTATATCTATCGGTTTTTCCCAAGAAACAATGCCTCGGCGTGTAGAAAACTTTGCGCCTTCTCTCTCTACTCTCTCTACAATTCCTTTCCGAACCGAATAAACTTCACCATTGCTAGTCGCAAACGACAATACTTCTTCTAGGCCTTCGGCGGTCCTTGAAGATGTCTGCAAAAAATTAAAAAC
>CAYHQU010000030.1:0-4022 GCA_964358955.1 uncultured Gammaproteobacteria bacterium
ACCAAATAGTCCACTTTCTAATTTTAAGTGTCCACTTTCTATTTTTTCCTAACAAACAAAAATCCCGACGCGCGGTCGGGATTTTGCTGACAAGGCGCATGCAGTACGCCACTACCTATTGATTTCAGATTTGAACTTTAATGCCGGGGCCCATCGTGGCGTTGATTGCCAGGCCTTTCAGATAAACGCCTTTGGAAGTGGAGGGTTTGGCTTTTTTTATCGCTTCAATTAGAACTTTAAGATTAGCAGAGAGTTTATTTTCCGGAAAAGAGATTTTGCCGAAAGTTTGGTGGACGTTGCCGGTATCATCATTTTTAAAATTGACTTTACCTTTTTTAAGCTCACTGATTGTTTTTTTCAGATTAGTGGTAATAGTTTCGCTTTTCGGCGAAGGCATCAGTCCTTTAGGGCCGAGGATTTTGGCAATCGGCGCGAGTTTTCCCATCATGTCCGGAGTCGCGATAGCGACTTCAAAATCAATTTTGCCGGTTTGTTTAATTTTATCAATTACTTCTTGGTTGCCGACCATATCAGCGCCGGCGGCCTTTGCTTCATCAGCTTTTCCTTCGCTGACAAAGGCAGCGATTTTTAAAGTTTTGCCGGTGCCGTTTGGGAGGACGACGGCGCCGCGGACTTGCTGTTCGCCTTTTGAGGCGTTGATGCCGAGCCGAAAATGAGCTTCAAGCGAGCCGTCAAATTTTGTATTTGCGGTTTTTTTAGCCAGCGCGACTGCCTCTTCAATTGAGTAGAGTTTGTTTTGGTTAATGAGTTTTAGAGATTGTTGGTAACGTTTACTATGTGGCATAGATTTTTAATTATGATGCTAATATACGAATGGTACTAATGATACTAATAAATACGAATAAATAAAGCATTGGTTTTAGCTTGTTAAGCAAACCTAATCAAATATCAATATTTATTCGTATTCATTGGTATCATTCGAATGAATTAGTATATTAGCATTACATTTATTCTTTAACTTCAAGGCCCATTTGTTTTGCCGTCCCCTCAATCATTCTCATCGCGCCTTCTAAATTTTTGGCGTTTAGGTCGGGCATTTTGCGCTCGGCAATTTCTTTGATTTGCGCGCGGGTAATCTTGCCAACTTTTGTTTTGTTGGCAATAGCCGAGCCCTTGGCGATGCCGGCAGCTTTTTTAAGAAGTTCGGAGGCCGGCGGAGTTTTTAAGATAAAACTATAGGTCCGGTCTTCAAAAACAGTAATTTCAACCGGGATGATGTCGCCCATTTTATCTTTAGTTTTTTCGTTGAACTTCGCGCAGAATTCGGAAATATTAAGACCATGCTGACCAAGAGCAGGTCCGACTGGCGGCGCAGGGTTGGCTTGGCCGGCGGGAATTTGGAGTTTGATAATTGTCTTAATTTTTTTAGGCATAGGTTTTCGTGTAACGTGTAACTTGTCACCCTGCGGGTGATCCCCCGTAGGGGGATAACTTGTAACGCAAGTTTATATTGGAATTAATAATTATATTTTCTTTACTTGTAAGAAGTCAAGTTCAATAGGGGTTTCGCGGCCGAACATTGAGACAAGGACTTTAATTTTGCCGCGAGCCTGGTCAACGTTAGAGACCTTGCCTTCGTAACCTTTAAATGGACCATCATTAATTTTCACTGGCGAACCAATATCAACGTCAATGGTGTAGGTCGGCTCCTCAACGCCCATGCGTTTTTGAAGAGATTTAATTTCAGTTTGCGAAATCGGGGTCGGGGTCGTGCCCGAGCCGATAAAGCCGGTTACATTGGGCGTGTTTCTGACCACATACCAGGAATTATCGTCAACGACCATTTCAACCAAAACATAGCCCGGAAATATTTTTTCGGTTACAATTTTTCTTTTGCCATTTTTAATTTTAATTTTCTTTTCGGTCGGAATTAAAACGTTAAAAATTTTATCTTCCATATCCATAGATTCAATTCTTTGTTCCAAATTTCTTTTTACATTTTCCTCATAGCCAGAATAGGTATGAATTACATACCAGCGCCGACCTTGTTGTAAAGTTTGTTTAGGCATAGATTAGGGGCTAGTAACTAGTAACTAGAGTATATTAAAATTATATCCCGATGACCAGGTTGAGAATGGTGGTGAAAATGTAGTCAACGGCGCCGAGAAAAGCGGCAACGCCCAAACTAAAACCAATGACGAGCACGGTGTGGTTAATGGTGGTCTTTTTGTCGGGCCAGATAACTTTTTTAAGTTCAAGGCGAGAGTTTTTAATATAGTCGCCTAATTTGGCAAATAAGTCCATAAATTTAAGGTTTTTAAAAAGCCCTGACGGGCTTTGGCGATTAGTGTCTTATCTAATAACATTTTAGGATATATTTTTAAAGTTGTCAAGGGGGGCAGGTTCATGCGGCATGTAGCATGTAACATGTAACAATTTATTTTTTAAACTGATTATTGACATTAATAAAGACGGTGTTAAAATATTAATAAGCAGTGGTCGGATTCGGGGTTTTTTGGGAGGTGCCTAATGAGAGGTTTGTCGGGATGGGGGTTTGGAAATTTTAAGATTGGATCGTTGGAGAAGGAAAGCAGATATAGAAGATTAAGGCGGGCGATTGCTGACCGGAGAATTTCTGACGGCAGTTTAGAGATTATCCTGCAAAATGTTGTTCTTTATGTTTTGGACAGGCGGCGCGATTTTAGGCGCTGTCTAAGGCGGATTTACGTTTTAATAGAGAAATATCGGCCGGCTTTGGCCGGCAAGATGAGCTGGATGATTTAGAAAAATTCCGCTAAAAGTTTAACGACCCACGGAAAAGATGGGTCGTTTTTTATGATATTTATACTTTTATTTAAATTCATGTTTCCGCAGATAGACGCTGATATGCAGCCGCCTTTTTAACTCTTACAAACTCCATGTCGGCAAATGGCGGCCGGTCGCGGATTAACGCGGATATAATTATGTTATGCTCTAAAGATTTTATAAGACAGGTAAGTCCTATAAGACGGATAAATTGTTCTATTGTTCTATTGTTTCCGCCAAAGGCGGATCAGCCGCGGGCTGAAAATTGTTGACGACATTTTTAGATATCCAGATTTTTTACGGTCTTTGCATGGGTATGGACCCCAGCACCAAAGCCCGCGAAGAATGAATTTCAGAAGCAAAATTATGTTCGCGCGAAGTCGCCTGCGGCTTGAGTTTAAAATATTTTATGACAGTTATTTGGCTTGGTGCGGGGCGAGACGAGGATTTGATTTAGTTCCGTAAGATGACTAGATATCCAGATTTTTTACGGTCTTTGCATGGGTGTGAATAAAATTTTTGCGGGGTTCAACGTTGCTGCCCATCAAAATTTCAAAAGTTTCATCAGCCAGTTGCGCGTCTTCAATGTTGACAATTTTCATTTGGCGCGTGTCGGGGTCCATGGTTGTTTCCCAAAGCTGTTGGGGATTCATTTCTCCAAGACCTTTGTAGCGCTGGATATCAAGGCGCGGTCCAGTTTGGGTTTTTTCATCCTCGGCTTCTTCGGACGGGCGAGGCGGCGACGCCTCGCCTTCGGTTTGAGAGGGGCGGGTATCCGCAGGGGATGCCCCGGTATTTTCTTTACCCTTTTTATTGCCAGCTTCTTTGATGAATTTATCTTTGATTTTTTCTAATTCATTATCGTTATAAGCATACTCGGAATTTTTACCGAAACTGACTTTGTAGAGCGGGGGCATGGCAATGTAAAGATGGCCGGTGCGGATTATTTCGGGAAAGTAGCGGTAGAATAAAGTCAGCAGCAAGGTGCGGATATGGGCGCCGTCAACGTCGGCATCGGTCATGATTACAATTTTATTATAGCGCAGGCCTTTAACATCAAACTGTTCGCCGATGTTGGTGCCAAGGGCGATGATTAAAGATTTAACTTCATTGTTGGTTAGCATTTTATCAATGCGGGATTTTTCAACGTTTAAAATTTTGCCTCTAAGAGGGAGGATGGCTTGGAATTCGCGGTTTCTGCCTTGTTTGGCCGAGCCGCCGGCGGAGTCGCCCTCAACAATATAGAGTTCGGATTT
>CAYHQU010000030.1:4122-5745 GCA_964358955.1 uncultured Gammaproteobacteria bacterium
GCGGTTAGGCCTTCGCGAGTGTCTTCGCCGGAAAGATTATCATCTTTTTCTTTAAGCAAACCTTTTTCGCGGGAATAATTATTTATAGCCCGCGTTAGGGCAGTCCGAAAGCCGGCGAGATGAGATCCGCCTTCGGGGTTGACGATGTTGTTGGCAAAAGCGATTATGGTTTCTTTGTAATCGGTTGTATACTGCATGGCGACTTCAACGCGGATATCCTGCTCTTCTTTATCCGCATAATAAATATTTTCATGCTTTGGCTCGTTGTTGACGTTTAGATGCTTGACATAAGATTTGATGCCGCCTTCAAAATAAAAATTATAAATTTTCGGCGCGGATTTATCGCGGCCGTCAATGGCGGTAATCGTGACGCCTTTGGTTAGATACGCTTGTTGGCGCAGATGATTTAAAATAGTATCAAAACTAAAATCAAGGACAGTAAAAATTTGCGGGTCGGGTTTAAAGGTAATGGTCGTGCCGGTGCCTTTGGCTTTGCCAACGGGACGGACTTTGCGGTCGGGAATGCCGCGGCGATATTCCTGCAGCCAAAGTTTGCCGTCGCGTTTGACTTCGGCTTTTAGGTATTCAGACAAAGCGTTAACTACCGAGACGCCAACACCATGAAGTCCGCCGGAGACTTTGTAGCCGCCTTCGCCAAATTTGCCGCCAGCATGAAGTTTAGTTAGAACTAATTCTAAAGCGGATTTTTTGTATTGTTTATGAATATCAACCGGAATGCCGGCGCCGTTATCTTCAACCGACAGCGTACCATCGGAATTTAGAGCAACATTAATAGTATCACAGCGGCCGGCCATGGCCTCGTCAATGGAGTTGTCAACAACTTCCCAGACAAGATGGTGGAGACCTTCGGCGGCGGTGTTGCCGATATACATGCCGGGACGTTTGCGGACCGGCTCTAAACCTTCCAGCACTGTGATTTGCTTGGCCGTGTATTCCACTTTGGGAGCGGCGGCGGTTTTTTTAGATTCAGTGATTTTTTTTAGTTTGGGCATGGATTTGAATTGATAAATTGTTAAATTGTCAAATTGTTAAATGGTTGACCGTCGTCGTAACAATTTAGCAATTTAGCAATTTTTTACATTTGACATCTTTAAATATAAATGTATAATTAAGTTACGATCTTTGTTATTCGGCTCGGAAGAGAGCAACTCGGGGGTATAAGCCCGTAATTAGGAAGGTTCTAAGTCATGCTGACAATTTAGCAACCGGATTCGCGGATGATGCCGCGAGGTGCGAGAGAGCACAGCTATGTTGATTCAGTATGGCGGGGCGAGGCGCGCCTGCTTGCTAGCCGCAGGAAGTGCGGCACCCGACCTACCTGGCGCCCGGGCTTTCCGACTTCCGAGACGCTTGGGGCGTGTTCATCGGCTATCTCCTCCTCCACCGGCTGATGGATGCGCCCTCTTTTTTTGTCTACAAATTAACTACAAATTAAAGCTACAAATTAACTACAAATTATAACGAATTAGCTACAAATTATTTGTTTTTTTAAATAAAATAGAGGGTGGATTGTCCCCAGATATATTATAGCAAATTGACAGAAATTGGCAAGCTTGTGGAAAAGATTTTTTGTGCATATTTTTTGGGATTGTGGTATAATTA
>CAYHQU010000030.1:5845-7180 GCA_964358955.1 uncultured Gammaproteobacteria bacterium
TAATTTTATGTCGCCGAGCGAGGGGATGACAAAAATCAGCGATTGGCAGTTAAAAGCCAATCTTTGGTATATAACGCATAAAATTTTATTAAAAAAAATATTAACCGGTTTTATTATTGTTTTGTGCGTTGGGCTTTATGGCTTCAGCATTATGATGGCGGTTAATATTTTCATAGTTCAAAAATCGGATTACAATAATTTTTTAAGCAGTTTGGCGGCACAGCCGATCAATTATGAGTTTTGGCGGCAGCAGCAAAAGCCAAAAGATTTGGTTTTTGGGAACATGAATATTTTAGAGAGTTCGGACGGGCGGAAAGATTTGGTGGTGCTGGTAAAAAATGAAAATGATAATTTTTTGGTACGGAGAATTGTTTATAAATTTTTGGCAGGCGGACAGACGATAGCCGAGAATGAGACGCATATTTGGCCGGGCCAAGAAAAACCGTTGGTCGCTTTTGGCGTTGATGGGGCGAGCGTTGGGGCGGGAGTCAGCTTGCAGATTTTAGAGACAGATTGGCAGAGAGTAAAAAATACTTTTCAGTTTTTGGCGGATTTGCAAGCGCGGCAGAGATTTTTAATTTCCGAAAAAGAATTTATCAGCGCGCGGCGGGGGACCGGCGGCTCGGCGATTAACAGCCGCGTTACTTTTAATGTCACAAACGAAAGTATTTTTGATTATTGGAATACGGGGTTTTATATTTTACTATATTCGGGCTCGGGAATTTCCGGCGCTCATTACATTGAAGTTGAAAAATTTTTATCCGGCGAGACAAAAAGTTTAGAGGTTGTTTGGGCAAACCCAATTTATTCAGTATCGCGAATTGAAATCATTCCGGAGATTAATGTTTTGGATGATGCGGTTTATGTTAAGGCGGGACTGGAGGCGGGGGAGCCTAAATAATTGTTCCATTGTTCCATTGTTCGATTGTTATATGGAAAAAAAGTATTTAAAATTAAATGATATTGATGCTTATAAAACCGCTTTTGTTTTAAGTAATTATGTTTGGAATATAGTTATTAAGTGGGATTACTTCAACAAAACCACTATTGGCCGGCAGTATGTTGATGCCGTTGATTCAAGTTCCGCTAATATTGCCGAGGGCTTTGGTCGGTATAGTAAAAAAGATAAAATTCACTTCTATCGTATTAGTTATGGTTCAACCCTTGAGTCGCTTGATTGGACCCAAAAGGCAAAAGTGAGAAATTTATTAAAAGCTGAAGAATATCAGTATATATTAGAACAGCTAAAGAAGCTGCAAATTGAAATTCATCAGTTAATAAAATATACCGATCAAGTTTTAACAATCTAAAGTTTAACGTTAACAATCGAGCAAT
>CAYHQU010000030.1:7280-9260 GCA_964358955.1 uncultured Gammaproteobacteria bacterium
TGATTAATTTTCCCGCTGTTGTTATTGACGAGCTATTTTTGGTCGGCAGTAATGACAGCGGGAATTTTCCTGATGTGGCAGCCCAGGAAGAGACCGGCTTTTGTAAATTGAAAGGAGGAGGATTCGGAACGATTTTTGGCTGCCGGTTTCGTGTTCGGGTATCGGTTTTGGTTGGTCGTTTTGCAAAAGGAGTATCGTATGGAAACGACAGAAATCAGGAACGAAGACATCGCGGCAGTCATCGGCGAGCTCCCGGAGGAGGAGCGCCAGCCCGAGACCGTGCCCGAGTCGGAGGCACCCGCGGGGGACGCGAGTGGACAGGTGGCAGATGTGCCGCCCCAGCCCGCCGCGCCGCCCGAAGAGGACGGCTCCGACGACGGTGACGAGCCCGCGCCCGAGGGCGAGGAGGCCAAGGCCAAGGCGCCCGCGGCGCCGACGGAACCGAAGAAGCAGACCGAGGACGAGACGAGGAAGGCCGATTGGGCCGGACTCAAGGGCGTGGAATACGTCCCCAGCATCTTCGCGCCGTCGTCAATCCTGGGGAGACCGTTTGGCACGGTCTCGCACGTCGTCGGTCTGCACGGTCGGCGGATCACGGAGTTCCGTGAGATCTGCCGGCAGGGCGACCTACCGCGCAAGATCGCCGTGACGCTGTTCGGCAGAGTGGCACCGTATCTCTACGTGGTGCCGGAGGGTGGCGAACTCCAGCCATTGCTGGATCTGTTCGCCGACGAGGGATGGAGCTGCGGCAAGGACAGCGACTACGAGATTCTCCCCCGTACGGAGCCCGTGGACAAGTCGGGCATCGCCTACGGCGGCGGGGTCTTCGGCACCGTCGCGGTGCCGTTCGGCTTCCGCGACACCAAGCAGGAGGTCTCGCTGCGATTCGATCCCCATCGGCCGCGGGTCCAGCAAGTCATCCTCGCGGAGTTCACGTCCCGCGAGGATCGCAAGGGTTTCCCGAGCTTCGGCAGCGAGGGGGACGAGACCAGCTTCGAGACCGTCGGGGACTTCCTCGCGAAGCACCCGAGCATGGGCACGTCGATCGCCGGGGCCGGTCGTCGGGCGCTGCAGGTCTTCTTCTACAAGACCTGCTTGAGCCGGGTGGACGAGCAGTTCACCCTGATGACCCGCGCGGTCCGCAAGGACGACAAGGGGCAGACTCTGCTCCTGTCGATCACGCGGGAGCTCTCCACCGGACGGTACGAGTCGGCCCAGGCCGTCTGGTACTACGCCGGGCCGGAAGGGATCCGGCGCGATGGTCCGGTCGTTCGGCTTCGGACCTCGGGCAGCGAGGTGAAGTCCGATGCCGAGCTGGGCGACTTCGCCGAGGTCGTGGAGAAGATGGAGCCGGACTTCATCTACATCACGACCCGCGGCGGGAAGACCAACGGCGTCAAGGTCAACGGGGCCGCGAAGCCGAACGGTGACAACGTCGGCAAGGAGATCGATCGGGCCATGGCCGAGAAGCAGAACGGCAAGCCGAACAACCGCAAGGGCGCCAAGCACCCGAACGACAAGTTCGGGGGCCGGAAGAACCGCGACACCGACAGCGACACCGATCCGGACTACGACGTGAAGTAGAACTCCTCCGCTCCACGTCAGCACATTAGCCCGCGTTCCTAAGTGAACGCGCCCGAGGGACGCAAATCAATCATCGTGATTGATGCGCGCCCCTCTTTTTTAATCTACAAATTAGACGAGGATTGAAATCCGATTTCGGGTACCCGAAATCGGATTTCGTCCGGCGAGCCAACAAATTAGCTATCCCGCTACGCGCGATCACGCGAAGCGCGACAAATTATTATGGGTAAGTTTGTTTTTTATTTTGTTTGCGAAAGAGATAAAAAAATGATAAGATGGAGGCAGAAATATTATTAATTCACCTAATTGTCAAATTCACCTAATTCACCTAATAAAATTCAATAATTTTTAATGACGAGTAATTAGGTAATTAATAGTAATTAAGTAATTGATGGT
>CAYHQU010000031.1:0-9017 GCA_964358955.1 uncultured Gammaproteobacteria bacterium
AAATTCATGAATAAGCGTGCGGTTCTGCCATTACCATCAAAAAATGGGTGAATATGCACCAGTTTGTGGTGCAATAAGGCAGATAACTCAATGATGCTCATTTGGTTTTTTTGCGAATTAAGCCAGGCGACTAAATTATGCATTTTTTGTGGCACTTGCAAGGCATCAGGTGGAGTGTGCCTAGATCCACCAATAATTACATTGGCGTTCCTATATCTTCCGGCCCACTCCTTGTCTGTTTCTTGAACAATAATTTGGTGTAAGTTTCGTATTAGCGTTTCGGATGTGGTGTGTTTTTTGTCTTTATCTACCAGATCATACAAATATTCTAAGGCGGCATGATGATTTTTTGCTTCCAGGTGGTCTTTTAGCGGTTTGCCCTTAACCGTAATTCCTTCATTGATAACCAAAAAAGTTTCTTTTAAAGTCAAAGAGTTTCCCTCAATAGCGTTTGAATTGTAAGTCATTTCTATCTGAAATTTTTCCCGCAATTTCTGCACTGCGGATTTGGGCAGAGGACGAAGTTTATTGATCTTGGTAAGCTTTTCTTCCAGGCGATTTTTTATAATTGGAGAAAGGTAAGACATAAAAAATAATTAATATGGTTTAGTTAGCTATTTACAGTATACCATATTAAGTAATTAGTATCAAATTGACGGAAAACGGAGCGATGGCGCCAACATCGGGCTTATACGCAGTTTTGCGTAAGCAAAATTGAGAGCCGAACGGCAGAGCGAAGGCGGAACCATATAAGACTCGTTTTCTCCCCGGCGGAGTCCCTTTTAGGAGACTCCGCCGAGTGGAAAGTGCAAAATTTTTGAACCGGATATGCCTTGTTGTGCGATGTAACAAAATTTTCTTTTAATTCCGTAAATAATCACTGGCTTTTTGTATTTTATCAAGAAAGTTATCCTCCGTGTTAAAACACTTAAAGCCATATTTTTTAGTTTCTTTGAGAAAAAACTTTCCGTAATCATAAAGCGATTTGGCCGCCAATCGTATCGTCTTTTTATTTTTCGTATTGTTAGTCAACCAGTCGCTATTATTCTTATTTCGAAGCAAGCCTTGATAAATTTTTTCTTCATTCAATTTAATAAAAAATGCGACTTTGACATTTTTGTTATTCTTATAGTGTTTAACAAAACTGGGCAATAAATGAACGCCTTCAATTATATAATCCATTTTACAGACTAACAAATGGTCAATCAGAGACTTTGTGCCAGGCCAAATTGACCTAGCCTCTTTAATATCTGCATTGAGTATTTCTTTTCCTGAATATTGAAGAAAAAATTTATCAATGGCGGCCGAATCAAATATTCTTAAATACGGAAAGTTTTTGTGCTTTTCATTGCCCTTAAAATATGGCAACACCACCAGTCTTAAATTATCCGTTGAAATATACGGCACGTTCAAAACTTTTGATAACTTTCTTGATAAAATACTTTTTCCGCCTCGCGGAGAACCACCGATGAGATATATCATAGATTAAAAGAAAATTTTGTTATTTTGCACAACTCATTTTTAGGCGAAGTTCTAACTAGTTAACGACTTTTGCTTATACTGTTAATTATATTCTTTTAGAGTGAAAAAATCAATCGCACAATCGGCTCAAACATGGTTGAGCCGATTAAATAAGTTTTTCAGGGCGGAGTCACTCCGCCGAACTGGAGATGCGTCAACGCGTCAGAGTTCTCGGCGGGGAGAGCCTGACGGGGAGGAAAGAAAAGCCCTATCTCTTCTTACCATAAAAGTGACATCCAATTAGCACTAAAATAAATTCAATGAGTACAAGACTTTCCATTGTGATTATTGGAACACTTCTAATTTCAATTCCATAAAGAAGCCATACGATAGTTCCAACAGTCAAAATTAAGTAGGTAGTTACGGATATGTCTTTTGCACTTTTTGTTTTGTAAATTTTCCAGATTTGTGGAAAATTTGCAAATCCATTAACTACTCCGAAGACTGTTGCTAGTGCTGAAAGGATTGTCATATTAATTGGATAGGTTAAAAGTTTTTAAATTTTTTTCTCCGCGGCGGAGTCTCCTAAAAGGGACTCCGCCGCGACTTTATCACCCGGATACTACTTCAACATCATATAAGCCAGAACCGAGAATATAGTTAGACGCGCTTGAATATTTATATTCTTCTGGTGTTTCAGATAAATGCCAACGTTCTTGGCAGGGATTGTTATGGATATATCTTAATTTTTCCCAAAATAAGTTAGCATCAACAAGTTTTGAATCAAATCTATCTGCAAAAATTTTATGTTTGGCTCTTTTTTTAATATTGGCGTTAGCAGTAAAGAAGTTTAACATTTCTACATTATTCTCTTTTTTAAGCAGGGAAACTATTTCGTAAGCTAAAAATCGTTTGGCGTTTTGAATTAACTTTGAAATAGCGGGCGACTGTTTTGTTATATACATTAAAACATGAATGTGGTTTGGCATTATTACATAGCCGTAAATTTTATTGCCATATTTTTCTTTTGTATAATCAAACCATTTGTAAATTAAGTTGCAGTAATTTTTTGTGGTGAAGATTTTTTTCCAGTCAAGAATAGTGAAGGTTATAAAATAGATGTTATCGGGGATAAAATATTTTTCTCTTATGGCCATAGGTTAAAATTGATGATGGGTGCGTTGTGCGCGGCGGAGTCCCCTGCGGGAGACTCCGCCGGGGGGAAAACTCGTTTTTATGTGAATTTATAAGACCCGTGCCTATACTACTAATAAGTGCTAAAAATCAATCGTGCAATCGGCTCAACCAGTTGAGCCATTTATTCCCTCCGCGGCGGAGTCTCCTAAAAGGGACTCCGCCGCGGAGAAAATACTTCTACTCCACTACCGTTTTATCAGTCACAATACTCGGTGAATGGATAGCAAATATTTTTGTGGGCTCAAAGAACTCGCCAGAAATAATGTTGTTTACATCTACAAACAGAAAATCACCCTTGCCCAGCAAAACATCATCTCCATTCACATTATATTTGGCTTTGCCTTCAAGTATTATCAACAACTCTACTTTTAGCTTATGGTAATGTGCGCCAGCTTTATCACCTGGCTGATGTTCTTTATATAAAATTTCCAGCTGATCGGTTTTGCAAGGGTGATTTTCATCATTAAAGAATGAACCAACAAACCAACCACCATGTTGACCTGGGTCTGTGTAGCGCCCACAAAAATATTTGCCGTTTTTTAGTTGCGATATATCCATATTTTTCAATTTAGCACAACTCATTTTTAGGCGAAGTTCTAACTAGCTAACGACTTTTGCTTATACTGTTAATTATATTCTTTTAGAGTGAAAAAATCAATCGCACAATCGGCTCAAACATGGTTGAGCCGATTTATTTGAACGGGGCTTTTAATTTTAGGGAATATATTGTAAGATGATTTATTGCTACCGTAGGCGAGGTTACCCCACTTCGTCCCGCTTAACGGGACTACGAGGGGCAGGCGTGAACTCGCCTACGAAGGATGTTTGTGGTAAAATAAAGATATACGTGCCCCTCACCCCCCACCCTCTCCCGCGCGGGGGAGAGGGAGAAATATTATGACCAAACATGAAAAAAATTTAGAAAAGTTTTTAAAGGGTTGGAAATCCAACCCGGATTTAGCTTTTGTTAAAAAATTACAGCAGCAGTTTCCGAAAGCACGGGTTTATCTTGTCGGCGGAATGGTTAGAGATATTGCCTTGGGCAGAGGTCCCACCTTCGCTCCTACGGGAGCTTCGGTGGGCGCGGCAGTTGATTATGATTTTGTGGTAACGGGTGTGCCGGGGAAAAAATTAGAGAAGGCGCTCTCCAAGATGGGCAAGGTTGATTTGGTGGGGAAGAATTTTGGAGTTTATAAGTTTTATTCAAAAAAACAAAAAATCAAAAAATCAAAAAATCAAAAAATCAATAAATCAGGGAAGCAGACCCCGCCTACCCCCCCCTTAACTAAGGAGGGGAATAATGCGACGGAGGCGATTGATATTGCGCTGCCGCGCACCGAGCATGCCTTTGGCACCGGCGGATATCGGGATGTTGAGGTGCAAAGCGATTTCCGGCTGCCAGTTAAAGAGGACTTGGCAAGAAGGGATTTTACGATTAATGCAATGGCGTTACAAGTCCAAAGTCAAAAGTCCAAAGTCAAAAGTCAAATCATAGATACATGTGGAGGTTTGGCAGATTTAGCGGCAGGAAAAATCCGGGCAGTGGGAAGGGCGGAAGAAAGATTTAAAGAAGATTACTCCCGAATGCTTCGGGCAATACGGCTGGCTTGCCAGTTAAGTTTTGAAATTGAGACAAAAACTTGGGGAGCGATAAAGAAAAAGATAAAAAATTTAAACAGAAAACACCCCGCACCAAAGCAAGCTTGGTACGGGGCAAGCAAAAATACAGAAAACACCCCGCACCAGAACAAGTTCAGTACGGGGCAGGCAAAAACACAAAAACACGCTATTATCGATGACTGGATTGTGCCCCGAGAAGTGATTGCAAAAGAATTGGTTAAAGCAGTTCGGGCTGACGCAGTCCGAGCACTTGAGCTTTTAGACAACTCTGGGGCGCTGGCAGTCTTAATGCCGGAATTATTAAAGATGAAAAAATGTCCGCAGCCGAAAAATTTTCACGCCGAGGGCGATGTTTGGAGACACACATTGCTTGCCCTAAAATCACTTGGGTCAAAAAAATTCATCAAAGAATTTTCAAATTACAAATTACAGCCGGCACAAGAAATCAAGAAATCATCCCGCTTGGCGGGACAAGAAATCAATGTTCCGGATGAAGTTATTTGGGGGCTGATTTTTCATGATTCGGCAAAGCCAGAAACAAAAACTTTTAACGGCAGAATCAGATTTAATGAACATGATATGATTGGTGTTAAAATTTGGAGGCAGGCAGCCGAACGGCTAAAATTAGCCAGTGCCGGACTTGATGTTGATAAGGTCTCACAAATTATCAGCAAACACATGCTGCCGACTCATGGGAAGCCGGCAAAGATGCGCGAGACAACAATAGAAAAATATTTTTTCTCGGAGCAGTTTCCGGGGCAGGAATTATTAATGTTAATTTACGCCGATATCATGGCGACAGTTCCGCCGTCAGGGAGGCCAGATTTTTCCAGTTACAACGCGCTGAAAAAACGGATTGTAAAATTAACGCGAGGAGCGGAAAATAAAATAAGGCAGGCAAAGCTGCCGAAAGAATTGTTAGACGGAAATGAAGTAATGAAAATTTTAAATATTAAACCGGGGCCGGAAATTGGTCGGATAAAAGAGCAGCTGCGAGAGGCGCAGCTGTCGGGGGAAATAAAAACAAAAAAAGAAGCAATTATATATTTACTGACTATTAACACATAGCTTAACAGTAAAAAAATGGACCACCAGCAAGTAGCGGTCCAAGCGGCAGCGGCTATCGTTTCTCCCAATACGGGCACTGAAACTCAAGCGCGCTGACGGGCTGACTACCAAACAGGGCCTCCCAAAAATGGCGGGAGATGGCGGTGTAAATAGCGCCATCTTTAGCACATTTTTTTCCCTGTAAAAGACGGCAAGTCAAACAGCAGCGATAGTCAAGTTTTTTAATCACTGCTTCAACTTGCGCTCGGGTCGTTTGCGGTGCGGCCGGCTTTCCCATGGCGTTAGCCCTCAAATCAGGCTTGCCGAACCAGCGACGCTGGTATTTATGGTTATCACCCTGATTTAAATTAAGGTGCAACCTTATTATACATTATAAAAATATTTTTTCAAAATGAGCAATAAAAAATTTATAGTAAAAAAAGAAGCTGCCGGCCGACGGTTGGATAAGTATCTAGCTGACAAATTTTTAAAAATATCACGGTCGCAGCTAAAAAAGATGATTCAACGGGGTTTAGTTTTAGTTAATGAACATATGGTATGTCCGCATTACTTTATAAAAGAGGGGGAAATTATTCATGTAACATGTAACATGAAACATATAACAGAGCCGGCACAACAAGCATTAGCTAAAAAAGAAAATCCAAATTTAAAGCCGCAAATAATTTTTGAAGATGAAAATTTTTTAGTGATTGACAAGCCAGCCGGGCTACTTGTCCACGCCACGGAAAAAAATGAACCGGAAACTTTAGTTAGCTGGCTGATTGCCAAATATCCAGAAATTAAAAAGGTCGGCGAACAAAAATACCGCGGCGGAATAATTCACCGGCTTGATCGGGATGTTTCGGGCATAATGCTTGTTGTAAAAAACAATGATGCCTATAATTTTTTAAAACTGCAGTTTAAAAATAGGGTCATAAAAAAAGAATATATCGCTTTGGTTTATGGGCGAATTGAAAAGGCGCAAGGAAAAATTGAGCTGCCAATTGGGCGATCGGTAAATGGCAGATATGTTGCCCATCCCCAAAAGGGCGGCACAAAATTTTTAGATTCAGACAAAACGGCAAAAACTTTATTTTGGGCAACTGATTATTTAAAAGATTACACGCTATTAAGGATAAAAATTTTAACAGGACGAACACACCAAATTAGAGTGCACTTATCGGCGATCGGACACCCAATATTAGGAGATAAATTATATAAGCCGAAAAAAAAATTTTTAAAATTATTTTCTAAGCGGATAAAAGTAGTTGACCCCGGACGAATACTACTCCATTCAAAAAAAATTGGCTTTTATAACTTGGATAAAAAGTGGGTGGAATATAAGTCTCCCCTGCCCCAAGAATTTCAGGATTTTATTGATAAAAAATTTTACAAATCATTGTTAAATTGTTAAATTGTCAAATTGTTGAGTGATTTTCAATATTTTAACCTTTAGCAATATAACAATTTTGCTCTATGAATAAAATCTTTATCATCTCCGGCCCGTCAGGGGTTGGTAAAACAACTGTTGCCAAAGGAGTTTTAAAAAAACTGCCGGAGTTAAAGACGACGGTTACTTTTACCACGCGCACGGAACGCCTTGGCAAACTGGAAGATAAAATTGTTAAACATATTTCACCGGCCAAATTTAAAGAAAAAATCAAGCAGGGGGATTTTTTAGAATGGGCGGTGGTGCATGAAAATTTATACGGCACGGATAAAAACAGCGTCTTAGATCAGCTGGAAAAAAATAATATTTTGATGAATATTGATGTTCAGGGGGCGCTGCAGATTAAAGAGAAAATGCCGGCGCAGACAAAACTTATTTTTATCAAAGCGGAGTCGGTTGAGGAACTGGCAAAACGGATTGCCGCGCGGGAAAAAATGCCGGAGCAAACGATTAATATCAGATTGAAAAATGCGGCAAAAGAGTTGGCATTGGTTAAAAAATATGATTATGAAATTATGAATAAACGGAACGAGATTAAGAAGACAATTAGTGAAGTAGTAAAGATTATTAAAAAACAAATTATTAAAACTCACTGTTAAATTGATAAATTGTTAAATTGTTGACTGCTTTTAGTTTTAAACAATTTAGCAATATAACAATTTAGCAATTTATTTCTATCCTTGACTTTTTTCAAAATCCGTAGTATATTAGATAAAGTATTTATTCACTAATTTTATTATTATGTCTGAACAAAAATCTAAAAAAATGGAGGAAAAAACAACTGATAAATTGCCGGCGCTAAAACCGGGAATGACGGTTAAAGTTTATCAAAAAATTAGGGAAGTGATAATCGGTGATAAAAAAGATAAAACCGGTGATCAAAAAACTAAAGAGCGAACTCAAGTTTTTGAAGGAATTATTTTAGCTTACAATAAAGGCAAGAGGCCAAGCCCAACGATTTTAGTCCGGAAAATAAGCGAGGGGATTGGCGTTGAAAAAATATTTCCGATTTTGTCGCCGATGATTGTTAAAATTGTGCCGGTAAAACAGGCAAAAGCGCGGCAGGCAAAACTTTACTATTTAAGGGATTATAAGAAGCGGCTGAAGGAAAAACGGGTTTAGTATTGTAACATGTCTCCCGGCGGGAGATTCCCCAAAAGGGGGCAACTTATAACTTGTAATGTGAAGTTGAAATTTTTGTATTTTAATGCGCGGGTGCTGTAATTGGTAGCCAGGCTGGCTTGAGGTGCCAGTGTCCGCAAGGACGTGGAGGTTCAAGTCCTCTCCCGCGCACCAACAGCGGGCGGTTGGCTCAGTTGGTTAGAGCGTCTCGCTTACACCGAGAAGGTCGGGGGTCCGAATCCCTCACCGCCCACCAAAAAAACTATGCGTGTTCATTCTGTAATTCAGATAATGGTAATAGTAATGGTTTTTGTTTTCCTTTTTAGGTTTTATTTTTTAGTATTAAAATATCGGCCACAATTTAGAATATGGTTTAAAAATAAGTATGGTTATGGATATAAAAGCACCTTGGATTTAAATTATATAAAAACGATGTTTAAGTTGTGGTTTAAATCCAGATTTGAAGAAAATGAAAAATTTTTACAAAAAGCGCGCCGAGATTATATTATCAATCTAATTTTGTTTGCTTTTTTTGTTTTTCTCGCTGGATATTTAAATAATTAATTAAGGAGGCAATATGTTTGGTGCAATTATTTTGGGCTTAATTTTAGTGGTTATCGGCGCGTTAATTACAATTTTTGCCAATAAAATTTATAACGCGATAGGGCCAATTCCTTGGGCGGAGATGCACCTTGGAACAGAGGGCGGCAGCCGACTGATGTATAAGCTGATTGGCATTTTGTTTTGCGTTATTGGTTTTTTGATTGCCACGGGATTAATTAGAAATGTTGTGCTCGCAGTCTTTGGGCGAATTTTTTTTAGACAAGTGATCCCGGCTTAATTTTTTGGGCCCTTGGTTCAGCGGTTAGAATGCCTGCTTTGTCACCCTGCCTTTCGGCCACGAGCTCAAGGCCAAGTGGCGGGTAATCCCCTAAAGGGAGACAAGCAGATGACAATTTATATTTTTCAATTAGGGCTGTTAGCTCAGTTGGTAGAGCACCTGCTTTGCAAGCAGGGGGTCGCGAGTTCGAGTCTCGCACAGTCCACCAAAAACCAGCTTAACTTAAAGCTGTTTTTTATTTTTCTTTGCCCACTTGAATTATTTATAATAATCAAGTAA